>JAHJDS010000362.1 GCA_018812395.1 Pseudomonadota bacterium | reverse complement strand
CGGCCCGAGACCCTCGTGGCCGCGGCCGAGGCGGCCGGGTTCCCGCGCACGGTCTGCGCCTGGATCAAGGGCATTTACGGGGTGGCCATAGGCCCGGGCGGTCCGGAGCGGATCGTGGTCGTCACTCAGGGGGACTGCAGCAACGCCCGGGCCCTGGCCGAGGTCCTTAATCGGCGGGGCAAGACCGTCATTCCCTTCGAGTACCCGGCCGATAAGGACCGGGGCCGGCTCGGGGCCGCCATCGACCGGCTGATCGAGTTGTTCGGGGCCACCCGGGACGGGGCGGCGTCATGCAAGAGCCGGCTGGATCGGATTCGGCGGAAACTGGTCGACCTGGACGACCTGGCCTGGCGAGAGGACCGGGTGCGCGGCGCCGAACTGCACCAGTGGCTGGTTAAAAGTTCGGATTTCGACGGCGACCCGGATGCCTACGAGGCCGAGCTGGACGGGTTTTTACGGGAGGTCCGGGCCCGGCCGCGGCTGGGTCCGGCCGTTCGGCTGGGTTTCCTGGGCGTGCCGCCGATCATGACCGACTTCTTCGACGTGGTGGAGGGCCTGGGCGGCCGGGTAATCTACGACGAAATCGCCCGCCAGTTCGCCATGCCGTATCAGACCGAAGACCTGGTGGACCAGTACCTGGCCTTCACCTATCCCTACGACGTCTCGGCCCGGGTGGCCGACATCGCCGCCGAGGTCGAGCAAAGAGGGCTGGCCGGATTGATTCACTACACCCAGTCATTTTGTCACCGCCAGATCGAGGACATCGTGTTGCGGGCCGAACTGGCCGGCGTGCCGGTGCTGACCCTCGAGGGCGACCGGGTGGGACCGACCGACGGCCGGACCAGATTGCGTCTGGAATCGTTTCTGGAGATGCTGGACCGATCCGGATGGAGTTGAACCGATGAGTGTGTTGTGGTCCTTGTTCTTGCTGGTTTGCGGCGGGGCGCTGCTTTATTTCGGCGGGTCGGGGCTGGTGCGGGGTTCGGCCTCCATGGCCACCCGGATGGGCGTGTCCCAACTGGTCATCGGCCTGACCGTGGTCGCCTTCGGAACCTCGGCCCCGGAGCTGTTCGTGTCCACCACGGCGGCCCTGCGGGGCTCGACCGACATTTCGCTCGGAAACATCGTCGGCTCGAACATCGCCAACATCGCCCTGGTCCTGGGCGCGGCCATGGTCCTCCGGCCGATGCTGGTCCAGCGGAGCACCTTCCGGCGGGAAATCCCCTTTGTCATCGGCGCCTCGATCGTGTTGTGGGTCATGGCCATGGACGGCCGGGTGGGCCGGCTGGACGGAATCATTCTGCTGGTCTTGTTCGCCGGTTTTTTGTACTACTGCTATCACACCCGCCACCCGGTGGGCGAAGAAGCGGGACAGATGCACATCACCCGCTCGACCTGGGTGGACGTGGGCCTGGTCCTGGGCGGCCTGGTCGGTCTGGTGGCCGGGTCCGAGTTATTCGTCCGCGGGGCGACCGAGTTGGCCCGGCTGATCGGGGTGAGCGAGTTCTTCATCGGCCTGTCCGTGGTCGCCGTGGGCACCTCCCTGCCCGAGATGGCCACCTCGACCCTGGCCGCGGCCCGGGGTCACGCCGACATCTCGGTGGGCAACATCGTCGGCTCCAACCTGTTCAACATCCTGCTGGTTCAGGGGACGGTCAGCACCATCATGCCGGTGCCCGTCCCGTCCCAGTGGGCCCTGTGGTTCGATCTGCCGGTGATGACGGCCCTGCCTTGTCTCCTGCTCGCCCTGATCCTCCTGCCGCCGCGGCACAATCTGGTCCGGCACGAGGGCCTGTTCTTGTTGGCCATCTATACGGCCTACATCGTGGCGGGAGCGGTGGCGGGGGCGCTCGTCTAGCCCTTGGCCTCAGGCGGGGTGGTCCCGGGCCGGGTCGTAGGCCGGGGCGCAGACGCAGAGGAAATCCAGATCATCCGGACCGATGTTGGCGATGTGCTGCACGCTGCCGGCCGGGACGTACACCGCTTGACCGGCGGCCACGTCCCGGGTCCGGCCGTCGACAACCATCCGGCCGCGGCCGGCCAGCAAAAAACAGATCTCGACCATTTCCAGGCAATGGGGCCGGGTGGCCTCCCCGGGCCCGAGCGTGGCCCGGGCCAGACTGACCTCCGGCGTGGTGCCGTCGTTTCGGGGGTGAATGACCTCGCGAACCAGGCAGCCGTCAGCGGCCCGAAACTCGCTCAGCCGATTGGAATCCTTGACCAGCACCGGTCCGGCTCAGTCCCGACGACCCTAGTCGTCCCCGGCCCGGTACTCGGCTTCCCCCTCGGGCGGGGGGAGCCCCTGGCGGTATGCGCCGCCCAGCCGCCGCCGTTTTTTCCGGTCGCGTTTCGTTTGTTTTTCGAATCCGGTCGACCGGATGTTGCCGTCCAGGATGCCGCCCGGCTCGATGACCAGGGTCTCGCAGTCGACCGTGCCCAGGACCCGGCCGCCGCTCTTGATGACCACCTTGGCCCCGAACACGTCCCCCTCGATGACCCCCTCGACGATCAGTTCGTCCGCCGAGCGGGTTTCCCCTTGAATGTGGGTCCCCCGGGCGACGATCGTGAATGGTGAATGTTCAACCATGACTGCCTCAGTTTAGCTGGATGTAGACCCGTCCGATGGGAATGTCGTCGCGTTTGACCACGATCTGATAGTCCGGTCCCCGGTGCCGGAGTCGCCGGCCGGTCCGAAGCCTGATGGTCCCCCCGGGGCACTCCTGCATCCGGCCGCTGCGAAGGCTGCGGACGAAGAACCTGACGTTGCCCCGGAGCGTGAAGTTGGTCTTGACGGCCACGATCTTGAGCACGTCTCCCCGGTGGACGCGGACCGTCTCGCCGTTGGCGTAGGCCATCTTCCTCCGGCGTCCCAGGCCGACCACCAGGTAATCCATCCGGGGCGGCAACAGATCGACGAGGATGCGGCCGACGAACTTCCCGGCCCGGGTGGCGATCACGGCGTAGCTCTCCCGGTCGCGCCGGAGGCTGAAGCGGCGCTGGAGTTGCCGCCCGGTGTCGATGACGTAGCCCCGGTCCTCGCCCTGGTTATCGGCCCGGGGCGGGACGAAGCCTTTGAAGTTGACCTTGAGGTCGGACTGGTCCTTGATGTTGGTCAACACCTCGACGATCTGAATCCGATCGCCCTTGACCACGGACAGGTGTTCGCCATGCTCGACCAGCCTTTTGAGGCCGTTGACCTTGACGATGAACAGGACCATCTTCGAGTCCAACCGACGCGTCGCCGTCCGGTCCGTCCGGGGCTCGACCCGGACAAAGACCAGACCGCACCGGACGTGGTCCTTGCGGACCACGATCCGCGTCGAGCGGTCGACCGTCAGGGGCTGCCGGTAGTCGTTGAGCGTGCCCAGGCCCTGGACGTCGGCCGTCAGGCCGCGGCGGTAATTGGCCTCGATGTGGGTGATGGTGATCCGGTCGCCCGGGTGAACGGTCAACACGGTCCGGTCGGCCAGGGCGACGGGGATGTTGTTGTTGACGCTGACGACCAGGTACTTCAGACGCGGCCGGGCCAGGTAAATGGGCGGCGACTCGGGGACGATGCCCCAGTGCCGCATGAACTCGTTGATGACCAGGGCGTGGAGCCGGACCTTCACGGCCGTATTGGGCAGGCTCTTGCTGGTCTCGATGCCGTAGGCCCAGAGGCCGTGTTTGGTCAGGGCGAAGAACGTGGCGCTCTTGCGCTGCTCGGCGTGGAGGGTGTCCACCTTGGAGGTGCGGTGGTTGTTGAACCGGAAGTGATACCGCCGATTCTTGATCTGGCGATTGACCGCGGCCACGACCTTGCGGGCCAGCCCGCCCAAATCCATTTTCCGTCCGGTCCGCGGATCGACGTAGACGCCCGTGTCGGCGATGATGGACTGGCCGTAGCGGAGGGGATTTTTGATCCGGCTGATCCAGCGGGGATGGTAAAATCCCGACCCGTCGTGGAGGTTGAGGAAGTAATCGCTCTGGGCCATGAGTTTCTTGAGGATGGCGACGATCTTCTCGTCGTAATTACGCTCCGAAGACGAGGCGAAGCGACGGTTCATGTCGCCGGTCGGTCCCCGGTGAAAGAGGATGATCGAACGCAGATTGGCCCGGGGAACGACGATCAGGTTGCCCTTGGCCAGGGTGATGTCGGTGTAGAGGTCGGCCGACAGAAAACCGCCGGGCTCGTTGCCCTGGATGCCGCCGACGATCATCAGGGTCTTGCCCGGCTGGCGGCCGTAGATGTGATAGACGTCCAGTTGGTAGGGCGTGTTGGCGAAGTAGACCTTGTGGACCCGCCGTTCGCGGGGCGCGGCCTTGGGCCGCAGCGCGGCCTGGACCGACCCGGCCAGGACGAGCAGCGTCAACGTCGCTAAACTGATAAGCGCGTACGGTCGTCTCATTGATTCATCCACCGGCGTCGATCCCGGGGGCGGAGTCGGATCATCGACCATCCCGGCCACGGGTACAAGCCGGATTCAGGGGCGTCGTCCGCGGCGGCGCGCTCAAGACGGGACGTCAAAGGCCTTGATGACCTTGAGCTGGCCGCCCTTGTCGAAGATGACGACATAGATCTTGTTGAACTTCTGGCTCCCCGGGGGATAGCGCACCGTGACGGCGTTGCCCGGTTTTTGGTACTTGAACGAAAAGGACATGCCCCGCTTGTAGTTTTGGGGTAAATATTTTACGAGTTCCACTTTGCTGTGGGGCGCGACGATCGGCGGGTCGGCCGTGGTGTCCACGCCCAGGACGAAGAAGTAGCCTTCCAGTTGCTCGGCGCCGGGCTTGGCGCTCTTGAGGTCGAACCTGACCCGCAGGCCCTTGGTGTTGGGCGTCACCTTGAGATTGGCGATGTGCATCAGCGGCCAGTCCTGCCGCTCGGCCAGGACGACCTTCTTTTTCAGGGGCGGCGGCGGTGGCTTGACCGCCGGCGGCTTGGGATTGTCCGGCTTGGGCCCCGCCGGGGGTTTCTTGACCACCTTGACCAGCTTGGGCGGGGGCTTCGGTTTGACCTTGGGTTGGACTTGCGGCGGCGGCGGCGGTGGAGTCAGACCCAGGACCGGCCGGGACGGCGGCTTGAGGGCGGCGATCTTCTTCTCCAGGTGCTGCGATGTCTTCCGCAGGCCGGCGATCTGGTCCTGCAGTCCGAAATAGCCGTAATAGAGCAGCAGGGCCAGGGTGACCGAGGCCAGGAGCAGCAGCAGGACCAGGCCGACCAGGCAGCCGGGAACGGTGAACGAACTGATCGGTCGGGAGCCCTTGACCAACAGTAGAGTGGTTTTACGACTTGACGTCAAGGCGTCCTCTCCTGCTTCTTTTTCCGGCCCATCCCGCTGGCTTGGGGACCGGTCGGGATCCGGCCGCGACTATCGGCGGCCACGTCTCACCCCGGACGTGTCACTATAACAAAAAAGGGCGGCCCCGGGTCAAGGCACTTCCCCTGGCGTCGCCCTCAGGCGTTCGAAGCCCACGGCCGGACCTTCGGCCCCCGCGAGCCCCGGCCCGACTGTTTCGTGGCCTGATGCGGCTCCCCCCACCTCCATCTCGGGAAACCAACCCCCAACCCGTGGACCAGACTGCCCCGGATCAACCTCCAACACGCCTGAATGTCTCGCGTCGAATCTGCCACCGTCCGTCACGCTTGAACAGTTCCAAGGTCTTGACGCCACGGCTGTGGAAGTAGTTCGATCGATAACTCAGGTGAAAAGTGGCCACCGCCCGGTCGGCTCCCTTCAAGCTGACCCGCAATCGGCTGACCTTGACCCGAATGAAACTGTATCGACGGTTCAACCGGTCCTTGTATTGTTTCCACTGGGCCTTGTTCATGCCCTGGGCCCGAAACGACTCGTCGTAACAGGCGATGTAGGTCTTCAGATCCTTTTTCTGCCAGGCTCGGCTCCAGTATTGAATCAGGTCGGCGATGGTCTGGCGCCGGGGACCAGGGGCCGGGGCGCGCTTGGCCGGCGGCGAGGGACGCGCCGCCAACCGGACTGGAGGGCGACGGACCAGGGTCGCCGGCCGCCGTTCGATCGGACGCCAACCGCGGGCCAACAGACGCGATGTTTCACGCCGGATCCGCCACCGCCCGCCACGCTTGACCAGTCGCAGGGTCTTGATGCTGCGGCTGTGAAAGTAGTCGGAGCCATAACTCTGGTGAAAAGTGGCTACCGCCCGGTCGGTTCCCTTCAAGCTGACCCGCAATCGGCTGACCTTGACCCGAATGAAACTGTATCGACGGTTCAATTGGTCCTTGTATTGTTTCCACTGGGCCTTGTTCATGCCCTGGGCCCGAAACGACTCGTCGTAACAGGCGATGTAGGTCTTCAGATCCTTTTTCTGCCAGGCCTGTCTCCAGTACTGAACCAGGTTGACGATGGTCCGGTGCTGGTGGCTCAGGTCCGGGGCGGGTTGGGCTGGCGGCGAGGGTCGCGTGGCCACCCGGACACGATGGCGGCGGAGCGCGGCCAGCAGGCGCCGGTCGGCCGGCCGCCACTCGCTGGCCAGGGGGCCCACTCGGCCGGGACGGTCCAGGTAGGTCAGACGACGCACCACCTCCACCCGTCGGCCGCCCTTGAGGGTCAGTTCCTGGAAGAACCAGGCCACGGCCTGCTCCCCGGATTGGATTAGGCCGAAGTGGCCGGCCTTGACCTTGGTCGGGGCGAGGCGCTCGGCCTGGGACGCGTCGAGTGGCCTCAGGTCCCGGCGCAAATGTTTCGGGGTGTAATTGGCCGCCGAGACCGTCCCCTTGAGACCGACGAAGGCGCGGCCGTGTATGCCCATCACCGCCTTGAGGCGGCGGCAGAGCCTCCGGTCGTCAAAGCGCGGCTTGGCCCCCAGCCTCTTGGTGACCACCACCGGCGTCCAGTAGAGCCGGATGCGCCGGGAGAGGTGGTCCAGGTCCTGCTGACGGAGGGCGATGCAACCCTTGGTGCTGCGCGGCAACAGCGGCTTGTTGGTGCCGTGGATGTAGATCCCGTTGCCCTTGCGCCCCCGGAGGCGGTCCACCGGGTTGGGGTAGTTAATGTGCCAGGCCTGCTTGCCGAAAATGGTCACCTTGTTGTCCCGGAAGACTTTAATGAAGAAATAGACCCCCTCGGGGGTGCGGCGGTCGCCTTCGAGGAGCTTGTTGCCCGGATTCTCGCCGGTGGCGCAGGAGTAGGTCCGAACCAGGGTGGTCCTTTTGTGATGGCGATACAGGTGTAACTTTTGGGGGACCTTCTCGACGACGATGATGTGCACCGGACCCGAAAGCTGGTTGAAACACCCCTTGACCACGGTCGGAGGCCCCCAGCGCCGGAAATACCGGGTGGCGGCCGCCTTCTTGGGGCCGGCCGCGGCGACGGCCGTTGGCGCGGACTGGACCGGCAAACCGGTCCAAACCAACCCCGCCAGGGCCAGAATGCCCCCCCCGATCGCCCCGGCTAAGCGACCAGACACACCTTGCCTCCCGGCCCCGGCCCCGGTGGCGGGAGCCTTTCTCGTCGTCAACGGGTCCAATAAAACCGTGCCGTCACCATATGGTGTTGTCATGCCAACTTGGTTGGACATTGTATACCATATGTTGTGGTTGGGCGCAACAAAAAAATGTCCGGTAAACTACTGACCGCAGCTATCGCAGGTGGGCAGCTCGTTCTCGACACGCTTTGGCCCCTCCTCGGCGGCGGATTTTTTGGCCTTTTCGGCCATGTCCTTGAGTTTGGCCGCCACCCGGGCGTTGATCGAGCCCGGGGTGAAGGTGCCGTCCTTTCGTTTGCGCCCGGCCCGAATACCGGTCAGAATCTCGAGGCCCTGGTCCACGTTCTTGATGGGCCAGACGTGGAACTTCCCCTTGGCGACGGCCTCGACGACCTCCTTCTTGAGCATCAAGTCGCGGACGTTGGCCCCGGGAATGATCACCCCCTGATCGCCGGTGAGGCCCTTGGCCCGGCACACGGCGAAGAAGCCTTCCACCTTTTGGGTCACCCCGCCGATGGGCAGGATCTCGCCGCGCTGGCTGACCGCGCCGGTGCAGGCGATCCCCTGTTTGATCGGCGCCTCGGCCAGGGCCGAAAGCAGCACGAACAGCTCGGCGCCCGAGGCGCTGTCACCGTCGACTATGCCGTAACTCTGCTCGAAGGTCAAACCGGCCGACAGCGTCAGGGGGTGGTTGGCGGCGAATCGGCTGGCCATGAATCCGGACAGGATGAGGACCCCCTTGGTGTGGATGCTGCCCGAGAGCTTGGCCTCGCGGTTGATGTCCACGATGCCCGCCCGGCCCAGGGACACCGTGGCCGTGATCCGCGACGGCCGGCCGAAGGTGTAGTCGCCCAGCATGTAGACGCTCAGGCCGTTGATCTGGCCGACCACCTGGCCCTCGGTCTCGATGATGATGATGTCCTTTTCGATGTACTCCTGGAGCTTCTCCTCGACCAGGTTGGAACGGAAGATCTTCTGGTCGACGGCCTTTTCCACGTCCGCCAGACCGACGACCTTGTGTTTCTTCTTCTTGGCCCAGTAGTCGGCCTCCTTGATGGTGTCCAGGAGGTCCCCCAGTTGGAGGGTCAGCTTGTCGCTGCCCCCGGCCAGCTCCGAGGCGTGCTCGATGACCCGGGCCACGGCCCGCTTGTCAAGAGGCCGCAGGCCGTTACGGCGGCACGAGGCGGCGATGAACTCGGCGTAGGTCGAGACGTTCTTCTTGGTCCGGTCCATCTCGTGGTCCATGTGGGCCTTTACCTTGAACAGCTTCTGGAAGTGGTCGTCATAGGCGTGCAGAATCTGATAGATCCAGTGCTCGCCGATGAGCACGATCCGGATATCGAGGGGGATCGGTTCCGGCTTGAGGGTCTTGGTCGCCATCAGCCCCAACTGCTCGACGGCGTCCTCGATCCGGATGTCCTGGTTGCGCAGGGCCCTCTTTAACGCCTCCCAGGAGAAGTACCACTTCAAGAGGTCCATGGCCTTCATGATCAGAAAACCGCCGTTGGCCTGGTGCAGGGCCCCGGGTCTGATCAGCGTGAAGTCGGTGAACAGGGCGCCGAACTGGGACTTGCGCTCGAAGCCGCCGAACAGGTTGGGGTAGGTCGGGTTGGTCTCGACGACCACCGGCGCCCCTTTGGTCTCCGAGTTGTCCACCAGGACGTTGACCTCGTAGCGGTTGTCGGTCTGGTCGGACGCCGGGGGGGCAAAGGGAAAGCCGGGAGGGGGCTGGTCCTTCTTCTCCTTGAACCCCTCGATGTTGTTGATGATGTCGTTCTTGACCTCCTTGAGGTAGGTCATCACCTCCTGGAGGTCGCCGTATTTCTTCTGGAGATCGTCGATCAGATACCCCACGGCGAACAGGGCCACCCGGGTATCGAGTTCCTTGAGTTTGGCCTTCATCTCCTTTTCATAGGCCCGAATCCGCTGCACGGCGGCGTTCATCTCGCCCTGGAGGTGGTTGCTTTTGTCACGGAGTAGCTGGCGCCGCTCCTCGGTCATGGCCTTGAGTTCGGCCTCCTCGAGCGGCTTGCCCTCCCGGGCCGGGACGATGACCATGCCCATCTGGGAGATGTTGAGCATGAAGCCCTCGGACTCGACCCGGCCCTCCAGCCCCTGCAGGATTTCGGCCCGTTGCTGGTGGAACTCGCGAACGAGCTCCTCCTTGCGGGCGGTGTAGTCCTCGCTCTCGAATATCTCGGGGACCTCGGAGCCGACCGCCGCCATGAGTTCGGTCATGTCGCGCTTGAGTTCGTTGCCCAGGCCCGGCGGCAACCGAAGGGTCCGGGGTTCGTCCGGGGACCGGAAATTGTAGACGTAACACCAGTCGTTCGGGGTGGGTAGTTTGTCAGCCACGGTCTGAACGGCGTTGCGGGCCAGATAGCCCATGCCCGTCCGGGCCGTGCCGGCGACGTAGATGTTGAATTCCGGGCTGTCGATGCCCAGCCCGAAGTCCAGGGCGGCCACCGCCCGCTCCTGGGCGACAACGCCCTTCCGCTTTTCGCTGAATTCGGCCGTGGTCGCGAAGCCGAGGCTGTCCGGATCGACCGTCTGTCTGAGCTTGCTGACCGGAACTTCTCTGTGTTTGGGGGGCATAATTCCTCCACAGGTGAATTACTGGATTGATAGCACAGGACAAAACCGTCTACAAGGCCAAAACCGCCTCCCTCGGCGACCCGATACACCGGGTCCGGTCCGGTGTTGGGCGTCGGCCGTCGCCGGGCGGTCAGTCCGGGCCGGCCACTTTCGAGCCCGGAGGTTTTTGGCGAAAACTCTTGACAGGACCATGGCCGTATGTTATGAGTCAGCCATAAAATGAATGAAAGCTCATTCATTCTGAAACGAACGTTATAACAGATAGTTATAAGGGCCGAGTCCTCGATCGAAAACACCGCCGCCTCACGGGCCGGAAAAGTGTGCCCCGGGCGGCCCCCAACGGGGAGGCAACCGGTGGGGACAAAGGCCGGCTCGACCACGGGCGTTCAAGGGAGGGAGCAACAGATGGGGTTCAGAATCGAACAGGCGGCCGTCATCGGCGCCGGCGTTATG
>JAHJDS010000361.1 GCA_018812395.1 Pseudomonadota bacterium | reverse complement strand
CTGCTGGTGGTCGTAGCCGAGCCGGCCGCCGCCGAACGGCTGGCAGCCGACCTGGCCTTCTTCCTGGCCGGGGACGATGACGGCGACGAGCCCGACGAACTGATCCCGTTCCCGCCCTACGAGGTCTCGCCCTACGACGAGCTGACCCCGCCCGCCGAGGTCACCGCCCGGCGGATCGCCGCCCTGTACCGGCTGGCCACGGCCGACGGCCCCCACCTGGTGGTGACCACGGCCCGGGCGCTCCTGGCCAGACTGATGCCCAAACGGGCCCTGTCGGACGTGGTCGATTACGTCGAGGCCGGACAGGAAACGGACCGCGAGGCCTTTGTCGCCCGGCTGGTCCGGGGCGGCTACTTTGCCACGTCCCTGGTCGAGGAGCGGGGGGACTTCGCCGTCCGGGGCGGGGTGATCGACCTCTATCCCCCCCTGGCCGACGGCCCGGTCCGGATCGATTTCCTGGGCGACGCGGTCGAGACGATCCGCCCCTTTGACCCGCTTACCCAGCGCTCCCGGGGTTTTCTGGACGACCTGATCGTTTTGCCGGCCCGGGAGGTCCTGCTCGGCCCGAATAACCTGGACCGGGCCCGGGAGTTCATCCGCCGCCACGCCCCCTCCTTGGGCCTTTCGGTCCAGGAGCGCCAGGATCTTTTGGAGAAAATCAACGGGGCCGCGCCCTTTGACGGCCTGGCCGGCCTGTTGCCCGTGTTCTATTCGAACACCGACTCCCTGTTCGACTACCTGGCGGAAAACTGGACGCCGGTCGTGGTCGAACCCGAGGAGGTGGCCCTGGCCCTGGACGAGGGGCGGGCCGACGCCGCGGCCCGGTACGAGCGGCGGCGGGAGCGGGGCCGGTTCGCCCTGCCTCCGGACAGGCTGTTGCTCGACGTGGCGGAGGTGCGGCGATCCCTGGCCGCGTCCGAGCGGCTGGACGTCACCGAACTGGCCGTGGCCGGGCCGGAGGCTACCCTGGTCGATCACCGGGCCCGCCCTCTGGACGATCTTCGGGACAAGCTGTACGGGGCCAAGGCCGAGACCTCGCTCCTGGCCCCCCTGGCCGGGCAGGTCAAGGAGTGGCAGGCCGCCGGGCAGCGAATCGTCCTGGCCTGTCGGGGACGGGGGCGGGCCGCCAGGCTGGCCGAACTCTTCGCCGGACACGACCTCGAGGCCCGGGTGGTCCTCCCGCCCCTGGACGGTCTGGAGCCCGGTTCTTTCGTCCTGGTCCCGGGGGACCTGTCCGCCGGTTTCGCGCTCCCGGACCGGAGACTGATCGTCATCCCCGAGAGCCGGCTGTTCACCACGGAGCGGTCCCGCCGGGCCCGTCCCAAGCACCCGCCCGCCGACCTGATCACCACCTTTGACGAGATCAAGGAGGGCGACTGGATCGTCCACGAGGAGCACGGCGTCGGCCGCTACCGGGGACTGGCCCAACTCGATTCGGGCGAGGATTTTCTGGAGATCGAGTACGCCGGCAACGACCGGCTGTACCTGCCCGTGTCCCGGCTGCACGTCATCTCCCGCTACCGGGGCGTGTCGGACCGTCCGCCCAAAATGGACCGGCTGGGCGGGCAGACCTGGGCCAAGACCAAGGCCCGAGTCAAAAAGGCGGTGGAAAAGATCGCCCGCGACCTGGTCGAGCTCTACGCCGCCCGTCAGATCAGCCCCGGCTACGCCTTCTCGGCGCCGGACCGGGATCTGCGGGAGTTCGAGGCCGCCTTTCCTTTCCAGGAGACCCCCGACCAGAAACGGTCCATCGACGACGTCTACCTCGACATGCGGCGCGACAAACCCATGGACCGCCTGGTGTGCGGCGACGTGGGCTTCGGCAAGACCGAGGTGGCGTTGCGGGCGGCCTTCCTGGCCGTGGGCGACGGCAAGCAGGTGGCCTACCTGGTCCCGACCACGGTCCTGGCCGAGCAGCACTTCAGGACGTTCACCGAGCGCCTGGCCCCGTACCCGATCCTGGTCGAGGGCCTGTCCCGCTTCAAGAGCCCGGCCCGGCAAAAGGAGATCCTCCGGCGGCTGGGCGAGGGCAAGCTGGACATCGTCATCGGCACCCACCGGCTGCTCCAAAAAGACGTTGTCTTCAAGAACCTGGGGCTGGTCATCGTCGACGAGGAACAGCGCTTCGGCGTGTCTCACAAGGAAAAGCTGAAAAGGCTCCGGCGTCAGGTGGACGTCCTGACCCTGACCGCCACGCCCATCCCCCGGACAATGCACATGGCCATGAGCGGCATTCGGGACCTGTCCGTGATCAACACCGCCCCGGAGGGCCGCCTGGCGGTCAAGACCTATCTGGCCCGATTTACGCCGGAGATCGTCATCGAGGCCGTCGAGCGGGAGGTCGGGCGCGGCGGCCAGGTCTTCTTCGTCCACGACCGGGTCAAAAACATCGGCGCCGTGGCCCGCTACCTGCAAAAGCTCCTGCCCCGGGTCCGGCTGACCGTGGCCCACGGCCAGATGACCGAGCGGGCCCTGGAGAACGAGATGCGCCGGTTCGTCGGCGGCGAGGTGGACGTTCTGGTCTCGACCTCGATCATCGAGTCGGGCCTGGACATCCCGGCGGCCAACACCATGATCATCAACCAGGCCCATCGCTTCGGCCTGGCCCAGATCTATCAGCTCCGCGGCCGGGTCGGCCGGTCGGACGCCCGGGCCTACGCCTACCTGCTCATCCCCCACCGGGCCGGCCTGTCCAAGGACGCCCGTAAGCGGATGAGAGTATTGATGGATTTCTCTGAACTGGGGGCCGGGTTTCAGATCGCCCTGCACGACCTGCGCATCCGGGGGGCGGGCAATCTGTTGGGCGACGCCCAGTCGGGGCACGCCCAGGCGGTGGGGTACGATCTTTACGTGGCCATGCTCGAACGGGAGATCAGGCGCCGGCGCGGCCAGATCGACCCCGAAGCCCCGCCCGAGATCGAGCCGGAGGTGAAACTCAGCCTCCCGGCCCGGATCCCGGACGATTACATCTCCCAGAAAGACCTCCGCCTGGCCCTCTACCGCCGCCTGGCCGCGGTGGCCGGGGAGTCGGAGCTGGCCGACGTGGAGCGCGAACTCGTCGATCGCTTCGGTCCGCCGCCCGCCGAGGTGGTCAATCTCCTGCGGGCCGTGGACCTCAAAATGAGCCTCAAACGACACCGGGTCACCACCGCCCAGGTCGGTCCCCGGGGCGTGGGTCTGACCTTCGCCGCGGACGGCAGCGCGCCGTTGGAGTCCATCCTGGAGCAGGTCCGCCGCTCGGCCGCGCCGCCCGGACTAAAGCCGGACGGGTCGCTGACGATCAAGGTCGGCCCGGACGGCGACCCCTTCGCGGCGGCCAAGAATTTCTTGAATCGCCTGGGCTGAACTGATAACCTATAGGTTTAAAAGTAAGGACAGGAGCTCAAAGGCATGAGGAGTCCCCGAACGACCCCAGCGGCCGACACGACCGCCCGAGCCGCCGTGCTGCTCGGCGCTTTGGGCCTGGTCTGTCTGCTGCTGCTCGACGGCTGCAAGCGGCCCGGGATCGATGACGACAACGTCATCGCCCGAATCAACGGCCGGCCTCTCACCGTCCAGGACTTCACCGCGGCCGTCCATCGTCTCAAGCTGGCCCCCCTCAAACCGGGCCAGCCCATTGTCATCGACTCGAAGCTCAAGGCCCTGGTGCTCCGGGACCTCATCGACCGCCAACTGATCCTGCAGCGGGCCCGGAAGTTGGGCCTGTCGGTCAGCCCGCAGGAGCTGGCCCTCAAGCTGAGCGAGGTCCGGCGCGACTACCGGACCACCGAGGCCTTTCACAACATGATCGTCCGCCAGTACATCGAATTCAACACCTGGAAGCAGGAGGTCAGGACCCAGCTGCTCATCGAAAAGGTGATCAACATCGAGGTCTACTCCAAGATCCAGCCGACCGAGGAACAGATCAAGGCCTATTATCGCAAGCACGGCCCACAGTACCACGTCTCGGCGGCGATCTATGGCTACCACGTTCTGGTCCACGATCCCCAGCAGGCCCAGAAGCTGAGGGCCCTGCTGGTGGCCGGCCGGGATTTGGCCACCCTGATCGGCCGGTTCAAGATCCCTCCCGAGCAGGCCTACTACGGGCGGCCGACGCTCCTGCAACTGGGCCAGATGCCCCGTCGGTTCGACGCCCAACTGGTCAAGCTGGCCATCGGGCGGTGGAGCCCGGTCATCAAGACCGTCTACGGTTGGCATCTGGTCAAAATCCTGAAACGGGTCGGAGCCGGCCAAAAGCCCCTGGCCCAGGTGCGACGGAACATCTTGACCCAACTCAACCTCGAGCTGCAGGAGAGGGCCCTGGCCAAATGGATGAACCGCCTCCGAAGACGGGCCGACATTCGGATCAACAAGTCCTTCCTGCCGCCCGAGGACCAAAAACGCATAAACACTCCCAAACGGAGCAAGACATGAACTTTCACCGGCTGACACTGGTTGTCCTGGTGTTGTTGGTCCTGGGTTGGTCCGGGGGCGGGCTCGTCTCCCCGGCCGGGGCGGAAGTCATAAACCGAATCGTGGCCGAGGTCAACAACGACGTAATCACTCTCGAGGACCTCAATCGCGCCATGGTGCCGGTGGCGGCGATGGTCAAGAAAAAATCGACGCCCCAAACCTACCCCCAGGCCCTGGCCCAGGCCCAGCGGATGGTCCTGATCCAACTCATCGTCCAGAAGCTCGAGGAGCAACAGCTCAAGAAACTCAAGATCGTCACCACGCCGGCCATGATCGAACGAATGATGCGTCAAATCCTGGCCCGCAACAACGTCTCCATGGAGCGGTTTTTGGACAGGCTCAAAAAACGGAACGTCACCCTCACGCAGTACCGCCAGGAGGTCAAGGTTCACCTCGGACGACGGCGCTTGATGAGAATCGTCACCCGGGGCAAGATCATCGTCAGCGAACAGGACGTCCAGGATTACTTCAATCAGAAGGTGGCCGGTCGGCCGACGGCGGCCGGCGTCGCCGTCCACATCCGGACGATCATCCTCTCGGTCCCGCCGGGCGCCGGCCGGTCCCGAATCCTCAAGGCCCGTCGGCTGGCGGGCCGGATTCACGCCCGGCTCAAACGGGGGGCCGACTTCGTCGCCCTGGCCCGGAAATACAACCCCGAGGGACTGCGTGAAAACGGCGGTGATTTGGGTACCGTGCCCCTGGCGCACATGCGGCCCCAGATGGCCCGGCTGCTCCAGGGCCTGCGCCAAGGGCAGTTCACCACGGTCATCCGAACCCCCCGCGGCTTCCAGATCATCAAGAAGATCGGTCAATCCAAGGCCGGGGGACCGGCCCTGACCCAGTTGACCCCCCAGCTCAGGGACCGAATCCGACAAATGATCCACATTCAAAAAATGCAACAGGCCTATAAAAAGTGGATTGACGAGTTGAGGCAACGATCCCACGTCAAGGTCATGCTTTAACCGGACACCCGCCGGAGGACGACTCCCGGCGCCGTTAACAAAAGCTCTCCGGCATCCCGTCGGCCCCAGGCCGGCCCCGGCACCGCAAGGGAACAGGTCCATGGACCACGAGGACATCACCAGCCAGGTCAAGGTCCTGATCCAGCAGGGCGACACCCGCCGCCTACGGGAGCTGTTCGCCGGGCTGCACCCGGCCGACGTGGCCGACCTGATCGAGCATCTGCCCGAGGATCAGCGGACGACGGCCTTCGGTTGCCTGACCGTAGACCACGCCTCGGAGGTCATGGTCGAACTCGAGCCCCCCGCCCGGACCGATATCGTCGAGGCCATTCAACTGCCCCGGCTGGCCCAGTTGGTCGACGAAATGGACTCGGACGACGCCACGGACATCATCGCCGATCTGCGCGACGATCAGGCCTCGCAGATTCTCGATTCCATCGACGCCGAGGACAAGGCCGAGGTCGAGACCCTCCTCGAGTACGAAGAGGACACGGCCGGCGGCCTGATGCAGCTCGAACTCATCTCCGCCCGCCGGGATGAAACCACCACCCAGGTCATCGCCCGCATCAGGGCCCACCGGGATGAGGTGGATGACGTGGCCAACGTCTTCGTGATCGACGCCGAGCGCCGGGTGGTGGGCGTGGCGCCGTTGCAACTGATCGTCATCGCCGGCCCCGATGACCGGATGAAGGACATCATGGTCCCGCTGACGGTCAGCATCGGCCCGGACGAGGACCAGGAGGAGGTGGCCCGCAAGTTCCGCAAATACAGCCTCCTTTCGGCGCCGGTCGTCTCCGAGGACGGCACGCTCTTGGGCCGGATCACCGTGGACGACGTCATGGACGCCATGGAAGAGGAAATGGACGAGGACGTCCTGCGCATGGCCGGCACGGCCGAGGAGGAGATCGTTTACGGCAATCAGGTGTTCAAGATCAGCCGGGTTCGGCTGCCATGGCTGATCACCAACCTCCTGGGGGCGCTTTTCGCCGGCTATTTGTTGTCGCTGTTCGAGGCCACCCTGACCGAGGTCATCGTCCTGATCACCTTTGTCCCGGTAATGATGGCCATGGGGGGCAACGTCGGGATTCAGTCGTCGGCGATCATGGTCCGGGGGTTCGCCGTGGGCCGGATCACCCTGAACAACCTCTGGCCGGTGCTCTACAAGGAACTCAGGGTGGGGGCGATCATGGGGCTCATTTGCGGGCTGGTGGTGGGCCTGCTGGCCGTGATCGGCGTCCGGCTCCAGGTCTGGACCGGCAATCCCATGCTCGGCCTGGTGGTCGGCCTGTCCATGTTCTGCGCCGTCTCCGGGGCGGCCGTCGTCGGCACCCTGACGCCGGCCTTCTTCAAGCGGATAAATATCGATCCGGCCATCGCCTCGGGTCCGTTCGTGACCACGGCCATCGACATCATCAGCATTGTCATCTACCTGTCAATTGCCACGGCGTTTATCTCGGCCCTTAAATGACCAGTCAGACCTTCAAGGCGGTCGTGCTTCGGACCCGGGACGTGGGCGAGGCCGACTGCATCGTTCATCTGTTGACCGACCGGCACGGCCGGGTGGCCGCTCGGGCGGCCTCGGCCCGGCGCAGCCTGAAGCGTTTCGGCGGGGCCCTGGACACCGGGGTCCTGGTCCAGGCCCAGGCCACCCAGGTTCGGGGCCGGGACTTGTGGCGCCTGGATGTGTGCGATCCCCTGGCCGCACGGCCGCGGGTGAAAAACGACTACCAGGCCCTGAGCCGGGCGGCCCTGATGATCGAGCTGGTGTTTTGCCTGGTCGGTCAAAACGATCCCTGCCCGGAGATTTTTGAGCTGTTGGCCGAGGGGCTGGCCCGTCTGGACGCGGCCGCCGACCGAACGGCCGAGCGGACGGTGGTCGTGGTCTTTATGGCCCGAATGCTGGCCGCGACCGGTTTCGCGCCCCATCTCCGTGATTGTCGAGGCTGCGGACGGTCGGTCACGGCGCAGGCGTCGGTGACGTTGAGCGCGGCCCGGGGAGGGGTTATTTGTAACGACTGCGCCGGCGAGGCGGGTGGGCCGGCGCTCCCCGGCCTGGATCGCGGCGGCCTGATCACTCTCCAAAAGGCGATATCATCACCTCTCGACCAGGCCTGGCGGCTCAGGTTCTCGGGGGCGGCCTTGACCGAGGCGGAGCGTTTTTTGTTTCGTCTGGCCCAGCACGCCGCGGACAAGCCGCTCAAGTCACTCAAGGCTCTCTCAGGATAAGGGCCGTCACTTCACTAAGATACGCGGCATCAGCCAAAATAAATATTGGCCTTACGGGCCGCAGGCGCCGACGTAGTGGCGCCGGGAGGCGCGGACGACCAGGGGACGACCTTACTAGTCGTTTAACGCGAAGTACGCCTGTGCGGCTTCGCACCTGGCCCAGCACGCGGCGGAGCGGCCGCTCAAGTCGCTCAAGGCCTTGACCGGTTGAACCGGTCGGATCGACCCCGGGAAAGACCAGCGGCCAACGAGGTGGCCAGGGCGGGCGATTGGCGAGCCTCGGCCCGCTTTCTTGATGTACAGTGGAGCCGGAATGGAATGGAGGCGGCAAGCGCGGAGAACCAGGTGTCGCCCCACGGAAAGAATATCGCGAATCACTCGTGTGCCGAGTGGCACCGCGAATCACGCCCGTGCGGCTTCGCACCGTGAATTATGCCTGTGAGGTTACCGACCTTACGGATGGCAGGCGCCGACGTAGTGGCGCCGTAGAGCGCGGACGACCAGGGGACGACCTTACCCGAAGTTGAGCGCGAATCACTCGTGTGCCGAGTGGCACCTAGCGCATGAGGTCGAGGCGGCCGGCCAGGCGGTTCCACAGGTGGGAGCCGGGCTTGAACGTTGCCAGGAGCCGGCGGCGCTGTTGTTCGGCGTAGGACTCTTCATCCAGGACGGCGCGCTGGGCCGGGTCGGCCGTGGCATCGGGGTTGGCCAGACGATGGCGATTGGCCGCCTCGGACATCCGGGCGTAAAGGGCCGACAGCTTTTTGTCCCGGCCCTGGAGTTCGTCGTACAAATGCCGACAGATCCGGGCCTCCATGTGCCACCGGGCCAGAATTCCCTTTTGCCCGGCGCTGAGGGAGTGCCACAACCGGGTCAGGGCCGCCTGGTCGTCCCGGCCCATGAACTCGGCGTAGGCCCGCCGCTGTGGGTCGTTCAGGCCGAACCGGAATTGGCCCCACAGCCGCCGGGCCGCCCGGGCGTGACGCCCCAGATCGGCGTAGCGGGACATGAAGGCCCGCTGCTGGTAGGCGTACTCCCGCTTTTCGCCTGAAATCTTCTGGCCGATGGTGGCCGCGCAGGCCGTCAGGCCCAAGGCCGACAAGATCACGACGCCGCATTTTATTCGGGCACCGGTCATCCTCACTCCTCCCCGCGATAAAAATTACCCGGCGGGCTTTTTTCTAGCCCTTCAGGTCAAGTCTACCAAATGGACGGCGGCCGATTCAACCGGTCCTCGGATAATGGCGACAAAAGAAACGGGAAATGAAACGGCCGTCAGCGAGACGAATGACCCGGCCGGACCTCAGGCCGGGAACAGCCGGGTCAGGAACTGTCCGAACCGCCGGCCGAAGCGTTGGCACTCGCCCTCGGCCCGCTCGTCCGGGGCGCCGATGGACACCGGCCCGTAATGGTCCCCCTCGGCGTCGCCCAGGACCAGCATCCCGTGGATGAGCAGGGCCTGGATCAAGGAAAGCACCGTGGTCTCGTTGCCGCCGCCCACGTTGCCCGAGGAGGCAAAGGCCGCCCCCAGCTTACCGGCCAATTGGCCGTGGTACTTGACCGACTGGTCGATGAACTCTTTCATCGGCCCGGCCATGACCCCGTAGTAGGTCGGGCTGCCCAGGACGATGCCGTCAAAGGCGGGCAGATCGTCGACGTTCAGGTCGGCCACCGGGGCGAGGGTGACCTCGTGGCCGGCCTGACCGATGTTGTCGGCGATGATCTCGGCCATTTTCTTGGTGTGTTTGGTCCGGGAATAGTAGGTCACAAGGGCCTTGGCCATGGGATCCTCCTGTCGAGTCGGTGGCTCTGATTGTAACTTGTCGAGGGCGATTGTCAAACAATGAGACCGTCCCGGGCGGCCGGCGGCCCGGCGGCATTATTCACCATTTGGATATTTATGCAGTGATTAGTAGCGCCGAACAGATCAGACCGTCAAGACCGTTTTCCCATCCCCATCCCCGGCTTGCCGCCGGGCCATAAACCTGCTATGGTGGGTCCGTCCCGCCCGGGACGCGAAACGTCCACCATCAAACCAGATCAGCCTATGGGGGGAGCCATGTCCCGGCCGCTGTGGGAGCCATCCGCCGAGCGCGTCAAAAACGCCAACCTGACCCGCTTCATCGAGTTCGTGAATCAGAAATACGGGAAACGATTTTCCGACTACCCGCAGCTATACGAATGGTCGGTCACGGACATCCCGGACTTCTGGGCGGCCATGTGGGAGTTCGGTCAGGTCAAGGCCTCGGCCCCGTACACCCAAGTGGTGGACGACGTGGACAAGCTGCCGGGGGCCAAGTGGTTCACCGGGGCCCGGCTCAACTTCGCCGAGAATCTTTTGCGATACCGCGACGACCACGAGGCCCTGGTCTTCACCGGCGAGAACGGCGGTCAAAGGCGGATGACCTACGCCGAGCTTTACGACGCCGTGGCCCGGTGCGCCGCGGCCCTGCGCCGGGCCGGGGTGAGTGTGGGCGACCGGGTGGCCGGGTTCATGCCCAACATGGGTGAGACGGTGGTGGCCATGCTGGCCACGACCTCGATCGGGGCCATCTGGAGTTCCTGTTCGCCGGACTTCGGCTTCCAGGGGGTGATGGACCGTTTCGGCCAGATCGAACCCAAGGTCCTGTTTTCGGCCAACGGGTACTTTTACAACGCCAAGGCCCACGACAGCCTGGGCCGGATGAAGGAGGTCCTGACGGCCATCGACTCCATCGAGAAGCTGGTGGTGGCGCCTTACACCGAGGCGGCCCCGGACCTCTCCGGCCTGCGGGACGCGGTGATGTGGGACGACTTTTTGGGAGACGGGCCGGCCGAGGAGATCCAATTCGAGCAGCTTCCGGCCGACCACCCGATCTACATCATGTACTCGTCCGGGACCACGGGCGTGCCCAAGTGCATCGTCCACGGCGCCAGCGGGACCCTGCTTCAGCACCTCAAGGAGCTGTGGCTCCATGCGGACCTCAGGCGCGAGGACCGTATCTTCTACTTCACCACCTGCGGCTGGATGATGTGGAACTGGCTGGTCACGGCGCTCGCCTCGGGCGCGACGCTGCTGCTCTACGACGGCTCGCCCTTCCATCCGAAGCCGGAGGTGATCTTCGACT
>JAHJDS010000360.1 GCA_018812395.1 Pseudomonadota bacterium | reverse complement strand
GGTTGTTCTGGCATTGTAATGGTGGTTGTTCATGCGGCCCTCCAAGTTCGAGCTGATGACTTTGTCAATCACCAGTCTCCATGCTTGGAACCGTGTGAACAACCTCTTTAGCAATTACACCTAAGAACCCACGAAACAACAGCGATTGTGGCCTGTCATCCTTTGTTGCAGTGCTCCAACGATTCAGCCGGTAGGAACTGCGCCGCGCAATAAAGCGGAATAACGCGGCGCGAGAAATGTACCGTAAGGTGAGCCGTGGGCGTCGCTTCGCGGTGCCCACGGCTCGTGGCGCTGCATACTCATTTATGCGGCGCATCCCCCCTTTTGTTATAAATATGCTTCGACCAATCGCCGGCCGGGAATGGGACGGCTAGCCAGACGTCCTGAGCGACGGCGAAAGTCTTGATCGCGGCCAGAGGGCCGAAGGCCCGGCGTCGCGGTCAACGACCGAGCCGGCGAGAATCACGTATGGCGCGGATGGAAAAGCCGACCGGGGTTCTTAGGGGGTGCGAAGCCGCACTGGCGTACTTCGCGACGAAGGGAGGGTGGTCGGTGAATACCCCGTCCGCGCTCGCCATTTCCATTTCATTTCGGCTCCGCTGTACAGCGGGTAGGGAATCGTAGTGTCGCTCAGTGTGAGCGACCACGGTTACCATGGTCTGGAGTTAGGTGGCGCGCCCGGCCGCTCATTTAAAAAGCGGGCCGAGGCGCGCCAACCCTCCACCCCGGGCACGGACTGAAGGCCGTTCAAATAGTGAGGAGTGGCCCAGAAAGCAATACTATCTAGCATCCACAATAAACAAATCAGGCCATCGGATTGACGTGGGTGCAGGGCAGGTCGGCCACGCACTTGCCGCACACGTGCGCCTTGTCCAGTTCCGGCCACTGCTTCTCGTTTTGAAGCAGCCGGGCCCAGCAGCGTTTCCGCGTGAATTCAGACTCGGTCAGGGCCTCGACCGGACACTTGCCCACGCAGACTAAACACTCCTCCCCAGCCTTATACAAACAGTGCTCGTCCCGATCGGTCAGGGGCCGGTCCGGCAGGGGTGCCTCGGTGACGAACGAGTTCAGTCGCCCGGCGCAGCCCACGGGGGTGATGATCTGGCGGTTGTGCCCGAACCGGCCCAGGCCCGCCAGATGGGCGAAATGCTTGTGCGACCACCGGGCCATCAGTTTTTGGGGATCGAAGTTCTTGGTGGCGGGCATGACCGCCGATTCATAGCCGTCCGCCTTCAATCTGGCGGCCAGGACCCGGCTCAGTTCGCCCAGCATCTGGTTGGTGTCAGTGTAGGCCTGGGCCCAGTCGCGGACGGCCCATTCACCGCCGATGTTGGCCGTGAGCAACGACTCCTTGAACGGCACGAAAAAGACGACCAACGCCTTGGCCGTGGGCAGGAGGTCCCGGGGCAGGAGGTGATCGTCGGCCGCGATTTTGGGCAAGACGTCGAACCGCTCGTCCGCGATGGCGGTGGCGATCAGGGGCGCTTGCCACCAGTTCCGGCCCTGCGCCCGGGCCGGATAGGCGGCCACGCTTTCTATCAACATGCGCGCCAGGTCGTCGATCAGGCCGGCCTCGTTCATCGATCCGCCCCGTGAAAGCCGCCCGCACGATACCACGATCTCGCGGGTCGGGCAAATACCGTCCGGACGCGGCGGGCTACAACCGAGACGCCTCGATAAAAAAAGACCGCCCCGGGCGGGGCGGTCTTTATGCCTACGCAGTGGTGCGCGTCCTGCGGTGGACTACTTCTTGATCTTCTTGGCCGCCGGTTTCTTCTTGGCGGGGGCCTTTTTGGCCGGCGGCTTCTTCTTGGCCACGGGCTTCTTTTTCGCCTTCTTGGCGGGGGCCTTTTTGGCCGCTGGTTTCTTCTTGGCGGGGGCCTTCTTGGCCGTTGGTTTCTTCTTGGCCACCGGCTTCTTCTTGGCTACCGGTTTCTTTTTTGCCTTCTTGGCCGCGGCCTTGGCCTTTTCCGCGGCGGCCTCGGGCGACTTGTCATAGAGTTCCCAGTAGACGTCCAGGATGGAGTTGGTCGCCTCCCGGCCCTTACGGAAGCGGGCGATGACCTTGTCGCCGATCTTGGGTTTGCCCTTGGCCAGGTAGCCCTTGAAGATGGTGGCCATGGGATAGCCGTCGATCTCGACGTCGATCTGCCAGTAGGGCGTCTTCAGTTCGACGCCGATGCCGGCGTAATCGACCAGGGTGTAAGAGTAGATGGCCCCGAGGACCGGCGGCTTGATCTCTTTCCAGCGCATCCGGGTGTAGCAGTCCGGGCAGTGGGCCCGAGGCGGCAGCCAGAGACGGTTTTCCTGGCACTCCTTGTTGGGACAATAGGTGGCCTGGAGCTTGCCCTGGCCGAGGCCGGCGAAGAAGGGGCTGAGCAGGCCATAAGTGTGGTGATGGACCAGGGACCGGGGCCACTGGACGACCATGCCCGGTTTCATCTGGTCCAGTTTATACTTGGTGCCCAGAAACGTCGCCGTCTGGGACCGCTCGTAGGCCGGTTGCTTGGGGGCGGCCTTTTTGGCCGTCTTCTTGGTGGTTGCTTTCTTGGCCATGGCTCCCTCCTCCTAAAATGCCTTGCCCAGGATACCGACGGTCACATGGGAGCCGACACCGGCGTGAGAAACCCACAGGGCCTTCTTGGCGTTTGGTATTTGCAGGCTCTTCCAGTTCTTGGGCTTGCGCTTGCCCCACTTGCGCCAGATCTTGGGATCGCCGTGGAACCGGTCGTACTTGCCCTGGATCTGCCACAGGCACTCGGCGGCCTGGTAGATGCCGGTGGCGCCCACGGCGTGCATGGTGCCCAGGAGTCCGCCGGAGACGTTGGACGGGCACTTGCCGCCGAAGTAGGCGTCGCCGCTCTCGATGTAGTCCGGCTCCTGGCCGTAGGGCCGGAGCCCGATGTCGCCGTAGGTCTGAATGTCGGAGATGGTGAAGGCGTCGTGCAGTTCGACCAGGTCCAAGTCCTGGAGCGGGTCCTTGATGCCGGCCATGCGGTAGACCAGGTAGGAGGCGAACCGGGCGGCCAGGAAGGACTCGAAGCCGGGCCACCGGCCGGACTCCTCGATGAGCTGGTCGTACATGCCCGGCTCCTCGTTGGGCAGCAGCGGGATGTCCATGTGCCGCCGGTCGGCGACCCGCAGGGTGTGGGACCCGCCGGCGATGTGCACTTCGCAGGGCTGGTCGGTCAACTGACGGGCCAGCTTTTCCGAGCAGAGCAGCGCGCAGGCCGAGCCGACGCTCATGGCGCAGCACTCGAGGAAACGCAGGGGGTAGGCGCTCATCGGCGAGTTGAGCACCTCCTGGATGGTGTGGTATCCCGGCTGCTGGGCGTAGGGGTTGCTCATGGCGTAGCCGCGGTTCTTGACGGCCACCTTGG
Source organism: Pseudomonadota bacterium (assembly GCA_018812395.1). GTDB lineage: Bacteria > Desulfobacterota > Desulfarculia > Desulfarculales > JAHJDS01 > JAHJDS01. The sequence continues at coordinate 6,310 of JAHJDS010000360.1, read as the reverse complement.
CCCGAGTCTCCTCGGACAGGTTGTAGGCCCAGGCGAAGCGGTTGGCCATGGGCGCGTAGTAGGACGAGTAGATCCGGCCCATCCGGGTCTCGAAGTCCTTGCAGGCCGCGGTCGAGATGTAGAAGTTGCCCGTCCGGGTGTCGACCTCGTCCATCCGCTCCCAGCCGGCCACCAGGACGCAATCGGCATAGCCCGAGGCGATGGCCTGGGCCCCGACCAGGATGGCCGAGCCGCCGGTCGCCCCGCCGGTCTTGATGCCCACGTTGTACATGGGTTCGAGGCCCAGATAGTCGTGGACCTTGGCCTCGCACAGGAGTTGGTCCTGGAAGTGATCCGCGAATTCGCCGTATACGCAGAAACTTATCAGGTCGCGAATCTCCTGGGGGCTTTTCTTGAGGTTATTGTCCTCCAGGAGTTGCTTGACCCCTTCCATGACCAGTTCTTCGAGCTTGTACTCGGGGAAGTACTTCTTGTAGGCGGTCGTTCCCCCGGCGACCATGTAGACCTTACGGGACCACTTGGGTATTCGTAGGTTGCCTTTGCCGAATTTGATCATGCATAACCTCCTAAGGGGCTAGGACCGTGCCGGTTGGGATGTGTTTCACGTTCTGCCTAGCACAATCGAGGGCAAAAGGCAATGCGTAAAATCAAATAGCGGTGAAAATATAAGGTGTTGGAGGTCAACCGGTCCGGTCCGGTGTTATTGACGCATCATGTCCTTGAGCCCCTGTTTGTAGAGCTTGCCCGAGCCGGTCTTGGGCAGTTCGTCCAGAAAGACGATCCTTTTCGGGGTCTTGAACCCGGCCAACTCCCGGCGGCAAAAGGCGATCAGCTCCTCGGCCGAGGCCCCCCGGCCTTCCTTGAGCGCCACGCAGCCGACCACCGCCTCACCCCACTTGTCGTCCGGCACCCCGATGACCGCCGCCTCCAGCACGGCCGGGTGGCGATACAGGACGTTTTCCACCTCGGTGGTGTAGACGTTCTCGCCGCCGGTGATGATCACGTCCTTCTTGCGGTCAACGATGGTCAGATACCCCTGCGCGTCCCTGACGGCCAAATCGCCGGTCTTGAACCAGCCGTCCTCGAAGGCCTCGGCCGTGGCCGCCTCGTTCTGCCAGTAGTGGGAGAAAACGGTCGGCCCCTGGACCCAGATCTCGCCCACGGATCGGCCGTCGGCCGGGACCTCAAGGCCTTGATCGTCCACCAGCCGGACCGAGGCGGTCAAAAACTCCCGGCCGGTGGTGGCCTTGACGGCCAGTCGCTCTGCCGGCTCCAGGGCGTGGTGACGGGGCCGGGGGATGGAGATGGTGACGTAGGGCGCGGTCTCGGTCAGACCGTAGGTCTGGGCGTAGTCCGCCCCAAAGGCGGCCACGATCTTCTCGATCAGGGCCGGGGCGATGGGCGCGCCGCCGGACAGGACGATCCGCAGGGCGCTGAAATCATGGTCCCTGACCGACGGCTCGTTGACCAGCAGATTCCACATGGTCGGCACCAGGTTGGTGGTGGTCACCCCGGTCCGCTCCATCAGCCCTAAAACCTTGGCCGGCTCGAACCTGGGGACGAACACGTGGCCCCCGCTCACCCAGGTCAGGGCGAACACGGCCCAGGCGTCGGCCAGATGAAACAGGGGCGCGCCGTGGAGCCAGACGTCGGCCTCGATGAGGCTCAGTTCGGCCGCGGCCCCCAGGGCGTGGGCCGCCACGTTGCCGTGGGTCAGGACGACCCCTTTGGGCCGGCCGGTGGTGCCCGAGGTGTAATAGAGGTGGGCCGGGGTTTGGGAGGTGGTCGGCGGCGGATCGCCCCGAAAAGGTTCGGTCTCCTGGAGGGCGGTCTCGTAGTCGCTCGTCTCGATCCGGCCCGAGACCGCCCCGTCACCAATGGTGATCAGGGCCGCCGGGGAATCGACCCCGGCCAGATCATCGGCCAGGTTCCGGGCCAGGTCGGCCTCGGCCACCAGGACCTTGGCCCCGGCGTGATCCATCAGCCGGGCGATCTCGGTCGGGTTCAGCCGAACGTTGAGGGGATTGAAAATCGCCCCCAGCAGGGCGCAGGCGAAGTAGAGTTCGTAATATTGATGGCCGTTCAGCAGCAGCCCCGAGACGCGGTCGCCGGCCGTCACGCCCCGTGCGGACAAGACCCCGGCCAGCCGGCGGGCCCGGTCCGCCACCTGGGGGTAGGAGAACGACTTGTCGCCATCGCGCAGGGCGTCGGGTCTCAAATCCTGACGAACGGCCTTGTCCAGGATAAACCACAGGTTCATGGCTGGCGCTCCTTTGGTCGGGTCTTCCGAAGGTAAACCGGTTTGGGGTCACAAATCAAGACCGGCCCCGCGGCCCAGTGTCAGACGCCTCTGCCGGCCGCGAACGGACAAGTCTTTGCGCCCCGGGGGGTCTTTCGGGATATTCTATAGCAGAACTCCAACAGGCCACGTGCCTAAACCCTTGACCAACCGGTGGTCATGCCCTCACGGCCCACGTGTGTCAAGGAGAGCAGTGTGAGAAAATTATCGGTGACGATCCTGGCGGTCTGGGCCGGGCTGACCGGCTGTCTGCCGGGCGGACCGCCGGTGCACCGGGCGGCCGAGATTGGCGACGTGCCCGCCCTGAGCGCTATCCTGCGGGCCGATCCCCGGTGGGTCAACGCCTACGATTCTGTGGGCGACACGCCGCTGCACAAGGCGGTCATCGCCGGCCAAGAGGCGGCGGTGGGGCTGCTGCTGAGTCGGGGGGCCTGGGTCAACGCCCGGCGGCGGTGGACGACCATGGAGCTGGTCGGCGTGCCGCCCTACCGGGTCCTGGGTTACGGCCGGACCGAGGTGTTACGTCCGGTGCCGGTCAAGGACGGCGAGACGGCGCTGCACCTGGCCGCCCAGTACGGCCGGGCCCGGATCGCCCGGCTGCTACTGGGCCGCGGGGCCCGGGTGGACCTGCGCGATCACACCGGCTGGACGCCGCTGCACTGGGCCGCGGCCGGCGGACACCTGGCCGTGGCCGAACTGCTGGTGGGTCGCGGCGCGGCCGTCAACGCCCGGACCTACCTGGGCCGGACGCCCCTGGCCCTGGCCCGGGACAAGAACCACCAAGGCATGGTCGATTTCCTGTCCCGTCACGGCGGCCGCTGACATTGACAAGGAGGTTTGACCGATGGTCAAGCGCTTGATGGCCATGGCGCTGGTGGCGGCCCTGGCGGCGGCCGGCTGCGGGGCGCTGTACGAGATTCACGACGGCGCCGGGGAAGGCGACGTCCAGGCCGTGGGCGTGTTGCTGGATCGGAACCCGCAACTGGTCCACGCCCGCAACGACTTCGGCGACACGCCCCTGCACGCAGCGGTTAAAAACGGCCGGATCGAGGTCGTCCGGCTGCTGCTGCAAAAGGGCGCGGACGTCAACGCCCGGCGGCAGTACACCACCAGGGAGTATGCGATCAGTTTTTCGGACCGGCCGCTCGATTGGGAATACGCCCCCATCTGGGGCCTGAACGAGGTCCGGGTCAAGGACGGCGAGACGGGCCTGCATTTGGCCGCCCAGTACGGCCGATACCGGATCGCGGTGCTGCTGATTCGGGCCGGGGCCAGGGTGGCCCGGCGCGACCCGAGCGGCTGGACGCCGCTGCACTGGGCCGCGGCCGGCGGGCATCTGGACGTGGTCGAACTCCTGGTCATGAACGGTTCGCCCTGGCTGACCAAGACCTATCTGGGGGAAACCCCGTCCGACCTGGCCGCCGCCCGGGGCCACACCCGGGTGGTCGCCTACCTGCGCCGGGTGATGATCCATCCCTGACCGTTCATCCCCGGTCGAGCCGGTGACCCGGTATCTGCGGCTGGCGGCCGTGGGCCGGAGGGAATGTTGTTTTTACCGAGATGTTAGCCAGACACGATTCGCTCGGCTGGCCGCCACTTTAGCTCCATCCGGTGTTGCAAAAAATGTAGGTCTCCATAGCTGGTTACGTTATGATTTAAGGATGCCCCTTTGGTCTCGATTCCAGGCGTTCGTGGACCGGCATGGTCTGATCCAGGACCACGAGACGGTCCTCGTCGCCGTCAGCGGCGGGCCGGACTCGATGGTCCTCTGCCACCTGCTCCGGCGTCTGGCAAAGGAGCGGGACCTGACACTCGTCGCCGCCCACCTCGACCACGGCTTGCGGCCGGAATCGGCCACTGAAGCCGAGTGGGTGGCCCGGCAAATGACCGCCTGGGCCGTCCCCTTAATAAAAGACAAGACCCAGGTCAGACCCCAGGGCCAGGGCCCGGAGGCCGCCGCCCGGGCCGCCCGCTACGAATTTTTGAGAAAGGCTGCCGCCGAGGCAGGCGCGGACACCGTCGCCCTGGGCCACACCGCCGACGATCAGGCCGAGACCTTTCTGCTCCGGCTGCTGCGCGGCAGCGGGACCACCGGCCTGAGCGCCATGCGGCCGGTGCGGGCCGAGGCCCGGGCCGACGGCCCGACCCTCAGGTTCATTCGGCCGCTGCTCTTCGCCCGGCGCGAGGAAATCCTGGCCTATGCGGCCGAAAACGCCAGTCCGTGGCTCGAAGACCCGTCCAACCAGGATCGGTCGCTCACCCGGAACCGGGTGCGCCTGGACTTTCTGCCCGCCCTGACCGAGGCCTTCAATCCCCGGCTGGTGGAGACCTTGGGCCGCACGGCCGATCTGCTGGCCGGGGAGGACGATCTGCTCACGGCCCAGGCCCGGGATCGGTTTAAGGAAATCTTCCGGGCCGAGGCCAACGGCCAACTGGTTACCCGGGCCGTGTTCGAGGCCCAGCCCATGGCCCTGGCCCGGCGGCTGATTCGGGAGGTTTTTTGTCATTTTCAGGGCGATCTCAGACGGTTGGGTCAGGAGCACGTCACGGCCGTCCTGGACCTCATCGCCCGGGGCGGGCACGGTTTCATTTCCCTGCCCGGCGGGGTAATTTTTGAGGCCGACACCGCGGAGTTGGCCTTCTGGCCATGCTTTCCAGAGGTTGCACCCCTGCAACTTGATATTGAGGGGCCCGGGACTTATGTTGTGGATATAGGGAGGAGTCTGTTCGTTGACCAAGAGGTCTTGGCCGGGACGTTCCGGGCGCCAGGGTCGGCCTTGACCGCCGTCATCGACGCCGAGCGGGTCGCCTGGCCGCTGAGAGTTCGCCGTCGCCGGCCCGGGGACCGTTTTCGTCCCTTGGGGGCGCCCGGACGGCGCAAGGTCAAGGACTGGCTCATCGATCATCAAGTCCCCCATCGGGTGCGGCGCGATCTGCTCCTCGTGGTCGACAGCCGGGGCCGTATCGGCTGGCTCATCGGCCTGGCCGTGGATCATGATTTCAGGGTCACGGACTCGACCCGTCAGGTGCTCCGGCTGCAATATCGAGCGGTTTAGCCCGGTTGCCTTATGCCCGCCGATGTGTTATTAAAAGGTAAGATTTAGGGAGGTTTAACCCTTGAACCCCATGTATCGCAACGTGCTCGTGTGGCTGGCCATCGTCATGGGCGTGGTGTTCCTGTTTCAGATGTTCAACCGCCCGGCCAAGACGCGCCACATGGTGCCGTACTCCCAATTCGTCACTCAGGTCAAGAAGGGCGGCGTCAAAAAGGTCGTCAAGCAGGGCGAGCGCTATATCTGGAGCGACGAGTCGGGCCAGGTCTACGAGACCCAGGGCACGCCCGACCCTGATTTCATCAAGATTCTGCGCAACCAGCCGGGGCTCAGCTTCCTGATCAAGCCCGAGGAGAAATCGCCCTGGTACCTCTCGGCCCTGGCCACGGCCTTCCCGATGATCCTTCTAATCGCCATCTGGATCTTCTTCATGCGCCAGATGCAGTCCGGGGGCGGCAAGGCGATGAGCTTCGGCAAGAGCCGGGCTCGGCTGATGAGCGAATCGCCCCACAACCGGGTGACCTTCGAGGACGTGGCCGGCGTGGAGGAGGCCAAGGAAGAGCTGACCGAGATCATCGAATTCCTGCGCGATCACCAGAAATTCACCCGTCTGGGCGGACGCATCCCCAAGGGCGTTTTGCTGGTCGGGCCGCCGGGCACGGGCAAGACGCTCCTGGCCCGGGCCATCGCCGGCGAGGCCGGGGTGCCGTTCTTCTCGATCTCGGGGTCGGATTTTGTCGAGATGTTCGTCGGCGTCGGCGCCAGCCGGGTGCGGGACCTGTTCGTCCAGGGCAAGAAAAACGCGCCCTGCATCATCTTCATCGACGAGCTGGACGCCGTGGGCCGGCACCGGGGCGCCGGACTGGGCGGCGGACACGACGAGCGGGAGCAGACCCTGAATCAGCTCCTGGTGGAGATGGACGGCTTCGAGTTCAACGAGGGCGTCATCCTCGTCGCC
>JAHJDS010000359.1 GCA_018812395.1 Pseudomonadota bacterium | reverse complement strand
GCCGCCGAGCCGCCGCTGGACCCGCCCGGCGTTCGGGTGGTGTCCCAGGGATTGCGGCTGGGGCCGAACAGCCGGGGCTCGGTGGTCGGCATCAGCCCGAACTCGGGCGTGTTGGTCTTGCCGACCACGATCAGGCCGGCCCGTTTATGCCGCCGCACCAGCTCGCTGTCCCGGTCGGCCACGAACTCCGCCAGGGCCCGCGATCCGGCCGTCAGGCGCACGCCCTGAAAGGCGGCCAGCAGGTCCTTGAGCAAAAACGGAACACCGGTGAATGGTCCGTCCGGCAGGGGGCCCTGGGCCGCGGCCCGGGCCAGATCGTACATCGGGGTCACCACGGCGCCCAGGACCGGGTTGAGCCGCTCGATCCGGTTGATGGCCGCCTCGACCAGCTCGAGGGACGTCACCTCCTTTTGCCGCACCAGCCGGGCCAAATCAGTCGCGTCCAGCCAGGCCAATTCTTCGTTCAGACTCATTATTTCCGACCTACGGTGAAGGTAACGCCCGCTCTTGAGTCGCCGCCGGCCGCCGATCAGCCCGCGGCGACCTTGCCTGACCGCCTGGGCAGACTATCATTTTTGGTCGAATCTGGCCAATCCATTCGCCCTGGGGCGCCGCCTTGGCCGGCGGGGAGGGAAGGGGGGCTGACCTCCACCCGGCCCGAACCGGACGGCCCGGAGCGGTGATTGAACTTGCCTCGTTTCCCTGGTTGTGCTAGATATTTACTGGTTTATTCTCGAAAACACCCGGGGCCGCCGGGCCGGTCCCGTTCCGGAGCAGGCTGTTTTTAATAGCCTGCTCGGCGGGACATGGATGTCCCGCCAAATCGCGCAGACTGAACAGGCAAGCGATTTGGCCAAGTTGGCAAAACCGCGCTTTTGCCGACTTGGCGTTGAAAAAGTCATGGACGACTTTTTCAACAACCTGTCAGACGAAGGAGTTGTCCATGTATCTGCCGCCCGCCGCTGACGCGATCCCGGACGACGTTTCCCCGGATATGATCGACCGGATCGACCAGATCATCGCCGCCAACCGCGGCCAGCTGAACGCCCTCATTCCGGTCCTCCAGCAGGTCCAGGAGGTGGCCGGTTATCTGCCCGTGTCTTTGCAGCAGCGCATCGCCCAAGGCATGGGCGTCCCGGGCAGCGACGTGTTCGGGGTGACCACCTTCTACTCGTTTTTCTCGATGGAGCCCCGGGGCCGGAACGTGATCAAGGTCTGCCTGGGCACGGCCTGCTTTGTCCAGGGCGGCAACGAGGCCCTAGGGAGAATCAAAACTCACACCGGCCTCAAGGAGGGAGAAACCGGGGAAGACCGCCGTTTCACCCTGGAGGTGGTCCGTTGCGTGGGGGCCTGCGGTCTGGCCCCGGTGACGGTCATCAACGAGGACACCCACCGCAAACTGACCGCGGACCGGGTGACCGAGGTCTTGGAACAGTATGAATGACGCCGGCCACGGCGGTGCGGTCTCTCTGGAGGAAATCCGGCGGGTCCTGGAGGCCGAGGTTTTATCCGGCTCGGATCACCTGTCCCAAACGGTCAAACGGGCCGACGCCACGGACCTGATGAGCCAGGTCCTGGCCTATTCCCGCCCGGGAACGGTGTTGCTGACCGGGCTGACCAACATCCAGGTGGTGAACACGGCCCTGGTGGCTGAACTGTCCGGCATCGTCTTTGTCCGGGGACTTCGGCCGCCCGCCGAAGTGGTGGCCAAGGGCGCCGGCCTGTCTCTGCCGATGCTCCTGACCTCCCTCTGCATGTACCGCGCCTGCGGCCTGGTGTACTCCCTGGGGCTGCCGGGTCTGACGAGTCCATGACCCTTTACCGGGAAGAATTCGACATCCGGGAGATGGACTTCGCTCACGCCGGGGAGGCGTCCATCCGGATCAAGACCGTCCTCAAGGAGGTCGGGGCCGAGTCCGGCCTGGTCCACCGGGCGGCCATCTGCGCCTACGAGGCCGAGATGAACGAGGTGATGTACGGCCGGCGCGGCCGGATGACCCTCGAGCTTTCCGAGGATCTGCTCCAGATCATCGTCGAGGACGACGGCCCCGGCATCGAGGACGTCGACTTGGCCATGACCGAAGGCTACTCGACGGCCACCGAAGAGATGCGGGAAATGGGCTTCGGCGCCGGCATGGGCCTGCCCAACATCAAGCGCAACGCCGACCGGTTGACCGTCCACTCGGGCCCGGCCCGTGGCACCAGGCTCGAGATCGTCTTTGACACCGGCTGGCGAACCACAGAGCCATGACCACCGACACCGACAAAAAAAAGCGGTCGCGCTCGGTCCTCATCGTCGAGCCCAAGTGCAACGGTTGCGTGGTGTGCATGATGGCCTGCCCCGCCAGGGCCATCCGGGTCAAGAACGGTCGGGCCTACATCATCGGCCAGCTTTGCGTGGACTGCGGCGAGTGCGTCCGCGTCTGTCCCCGCCAGGCGGTCGAGCCGCTGGTGTCGACCTACCGCGACGTGGCCGAGTTCCAGGTCACGGTCGTCTTCCCCTCGCCGTCACTGTACAGCCAGTTCGGGGACGAGGTCATGCCCAACGACGTGTTGTTGGCCCTGACCAAGCTCGGTTTCGATTACGTCTACGACATCGGCCCCTTCTGCGAGATGGTCTCTCTGGCCGAGATCGAATGGCTCAAGAATAATCCCGAGCCGCGACCGGTGATCTCGGCCACCTGTCCGGTGGTGGTCAGACTCATCGCCAAGCGCTTTCCCGGCCTCATCCCGCTGTTAATTCCCATCCAGCCGCCCCGGGAAACGGCCGCCCGTTACATCCGTCGCCTGCTGCGGACCAAGACCGGCCTGCCCGATGAGGCCATCGGCGTCTTTCAGATAACGCCCTGCGCCTCCAAGGTCCAGTCCATCACCAACCCCCTGGCCTTAAGGCAGTCATATCTGACCGGGGCCCTGGGGATCGCCGACATCTACGGCGACATCTACATGGCCCTCAAGGAGCTGACCCCGACCGATCACGACCGGATGCTGTTCCGGTCCAGCGGCCTGGGGCTGTGTTGGGACGCGGCCGGCGGCGAGGTGATGGGTCTGCGCCACATCGAGGGCGCCTTGTCGGTCCACGGTCTGGCCGAGACCATCCAGGTCCTGGAGGACATCGAGTCCGGCCGGCTCGACGACGTGACCTTTGTCGAGTGCCGGACCTGTCCCGACGGCTGCCTGGGGGGGTGTCTGACCGTGGCCAACCACTACCGGGCCCGGGCCACGGTCATGAATTTCGTTCAGATGTTCGGGGCCCGGCCCCGGGTCCGTCCGGCCGAGGTCAAGCAGCTGTGGCGCGAGGGATTCTTTGACTCTGAAAAGGAAATCCCGCCGACGCCGACCACCCTGGGCCGAACCCCCATCGAGGCCCTCAAGAATATACAGGAGGCCCAGCGGCTGGAAAGGCTCTTGCCGGGCAAGCTGTGCGGGGCCTGCGGCGCGCCCAACTGCCAGACGTTGGCCGAGGACGTGGTGCTGGGGCGGGCCCGTTTATCAAACTGCCCGTTGTTCACGGGGAGCGACCAGGAGGAGACGGCGTGACACTGCAACATTTGGTCGAGGAACTGGGGCTCGCCATCCTGGTCGGCGGGGATGGTCTGGACCGGGAGGTCACCGGCGGTTACGTGGGCGATCTGCTGAGCGACGTCATGGCCCACTCCGCCCCGGGCCAGGTCTGGATCACCATCCAGGGACACCTCAACGTGGTCGCCGTGGCCACCCTCCGGGAACTGGCGGCCGTGCTCCTGGCCGGGGGCCGCCGGCCGGCCGAGGACATGGCGGCCAAGGCCGGGCAAGAAGGGGTGGTGGTCCTGGGAAGCGGCCTGACCGCCTTCGAGCTTGCCGGGCGGGTGTACCAGCTCCTGGCCGGCTGATGCTTGCCACTTATCGGGCCGATCTACACGTCCACACCTGCCTCTCCCCCTGCGGCGACCTGGACATGTCGCCCCGGGGCGTGGTCGAGGCCGCCTTGGCCGCCGGACTGGACCTGATCGCCGTCACCGACCACAACTCGGCCGAGAACGTGGCGGCCACGGTCCGGGCCGCCGCCGGCCGGGGAGGGCCGACGGTCTTGTGCGGGCTCGAGGTCGCCACGTCCGAGGAGGTCCACCTCCTGACCCTGTTTAGCGACCCAAAACCGGCCCTGGCCATGCAGGACCTGGTGTACGCCAACTTCCCGGCCAAGACCAACCGGCCGGAAATATTCGGCGACCAGGTGGTGGCCAACGAGTTCGACGAGGTCGAGGGTTTCAACGACCGGCTGCTCATCGGGGCCGGGTACCTGGATCTCTCCGCCGCTGTCCGGGCCTGCCATTCCCTGGGCGGCCTGGCCGTGGCCGCCCACGTCGACCGGCCGTCCTTTTCTCTGTTGGGCCAGTTGGGGTTCGTGCCGCCGGACCTGGCCCTGGACGCCTTCGAGGTCTCGCCGCGGGGGGATGAGGCCGAGTTGGCCCGCCGATTTCCCGATCTGGCCGGGCGACCCCTCATCCGGGGTTCGGACGCCCATTTCCTCGAGGACATCGGCTCGGCCTGGACGGAGTTCAGGCTTAACCATCCGGATTTAGACGAAATCCGGCTGGCCCTTCGCGCCCGGGACGGGCGGCGGGTCTTGGAAAAGAGTTGACTTGGACGAGATTTCGTTACATATTCTGGACGTTGTCGAGAATTCCCTGATGGCCGGGGCGGATTTGGTCCACATCGATTTCGAGAAGGACCAGGCCGCCGACCGGCTGCGACTCCGGATTCGCGACAATGGCCGCGGCATCGCCCCTGAGGACCTCGGCCGGGTGGTCGATCCCTTTTTCACTACCCGGACCACCCGGAACATCGGCCTGGGGCTGGCCCTGCTGTGGCAAACGGCCGAGCAGACCGGCGGCTCGTTCGACATCGAGTCCCGGCCGGGGCGGGGCACTGATCTGCGGGTCGAGTTCGGCCTGGGCCACATCGACCGCCCGCCCCTGGGCGACATGGCCGGGACGATCATCAACCTGATCATCGGCCGCCCCGAGGTCGATTTCGTCTACCGCCAGCGCATCACGGAGGACCGGGGCGGCGGCGGGGATGACGAATTCGTCCTCGACACGCGGGAGATCAAGGCCGCCCTGGACGGCGTGTCGCTGTCCCACCCGGAGGTGATCGATTTCCTCCGGGAGAACGTCGCGGCCGGACTGGCCGGCCTGGGCCGAATCTGACGGAGAGGCCCGGGTCGTTTTCGTGAAACAAAATGGACGGCTCACCGCCGTCGGGCGGCTACCCGACGGGGGGCATAGTCCATTGACAAGGGGCGTTGAACATGGCCAAGCTGAAGCTGGAAGACCTCAAGAAGATCAAGGACCGGGTCCACAAGGACACCGCGCTGCGGTCCGGCGGGGCCAAGGCCAAGGTGACGGTCCACATGGGCACCTGCGGTATCGCCTCGGGGGCCCGCCAGACCATGGACGCCCTGCTCGACGAACTGGCCCAGTCCGGCCGGGACGACGTCATCGTCACCACCTCGGGCTGTCTGGGACTGTGCAGCCAGGAGCCCATCGTCACGGTCGAACTCCTGGACGACGAACCCATTCGCTACGTCTTCGTGGACCAGGGCAAGATGCGACAGATATTCAAACGCCACGTCCTCGAAGGCGAGATCCAGGACCAGTTCGTCCTGGCCAAGGGAAGCGAACACGCCGGATGACCGAAATCGCAAGTTAATCTGCCCGGGGATCTCGGGGTGAAACGGGCCTCCGCGTGGGTAGGCTGAGCGCCCCCGTCTCAATCTACGGAGTTAGGTTAGTGAAAACATTTCGCGCGCACTGGTTGATCTGCAGCGGGACGGGATGTCAATCCGCCGGTTCCCTGGCGGTCAAGGCCGCCCTGGACGACGAAATCGCCAAGCAGGGGCTGGCCGAAGAGGTCAAGATCGTCGAGACCGGGTGTAACGGTTACTGCGCCGCCGGGCCGGTCATGGTCGCCTACCCCGAAGGTATCTTCTACCAGTTCTTGTCGCCGGAGGACGTCCCCGAGCTGGTCAGCGAGCACCTGGTCAAGGGCCGGCCGGTCCAGCGCCTGTTCTATCGGGAGCCGGAGAAGAAGGAACTGATCCCGGAGATGCTCGACATCCCCTTCTTCGCCCACCAGAAGCTGATCGTGCTGCGCAACAAGGGGCTGATCGACCCCGAGGTCATCGACGAGTACATCGCCCGGGACGGATACCTGGGCGCGGGCCAGGCGTTGCTCGAGATGGAGTCGGGCCAAATCATCGACGAGGTCAAAAAATCCGGACTGCGGGGCCGGGGCGGCGGCGGGTTTTCCACCGGCATGAAATGGGAGTTTTGCGCCGCCACGCCGGGCGACGTCAAGTACGTGTTGTGCAACGCCGACGAGGGCGACCCCGGCGCGTTCATGGACCGCTCGGTCCTCGAGGCCGATCCCCACGCCGTCCTCGAGGGGATGCTCATCGCCGCCAGGGCCATCGGCGCCCACGACGGCTACATCTACTGCCGGGCCGAGTACCCCCTGGCCGTTAAGCGCCTGAACATCGCCATCGACCAGGCCCGGGACTACGGGCTGCTGGGCCAAGACATTATGGGCTCGGGTTTCGACTTCGACCTCGAGATCTACCAGGGCGCCGGCGCCTTCGTCTGCGGCGAGGAAACGGCCCTGATGACCTCCATCGAGGGCAAGCGGGGCATGCCCCGCCCCCGGCCTCCCTTCCCGGCGGTCAAGGGCCTATGGCAAAAACCGACCGTGCTCAACAACGTCGAGACCTACGCCAACATCGCCCAGATCATCCGCCACGGCGGCGAGTGGTACGCCTCGATCGGCACCGAGACCTCGAAAGGCACCAAGGTCTTCGCCCTGACCGGGGCCGTCAACAACATCGGCCTGGTCGAGGTGCCCATGGGCACGCCGCTGCGGACCATCATCTACGACATCGGCGGCGGCATCCCGGGCAAAAAGCGCCGGTTCAAGGCCGTCCAACTCGGCGGCCCCTCGGGCGGCTGCATCCCCGAACAGTACCTGGACCTGCCCTGCGACTACGAGGCCATTACCCAGGCCGGGGCGATCATGGGTTCGGGCGGCATGATCGTCATGGACGACCAGACCTGCATGGTCGACATGGCCCGGTTCTTCATGGACTTCGTCCAGGACGAGTCCTGCGGCAAGTGTACTCCCTGCCGGGAGGGCACCCGGCGGATGCTCCAAATTCTGGAACGGATCACACAAGGGCAGGGCCGCGAGACGGATATTCCCCTTCTCGAGGAACTTTCGGCCATGATCAAGGACGCCGCCCTCTGCGGCCTGGGCCAGACCGGTCCCAACCCGGTGTTGTCCACGCTCCGGTACTTCCGCGACGAGTACGAGGTCCATATCTTCCAGAAGAAGTGCCCGGCCAAGCGCTGTCCGGAACTGATCGATTTCGTGGTCGACCCCGACCAGTGCACCAGTTGCGGCCTCTGCTTCCGCAATTGCCCGGTGGACGCCGTCATCTGGACCAAGGCCAAAAAGGGCGAGGAAAAGAAGCCGGCCTGGATCGACCGCGACAAGTGCGTCAAGTGCCTGACCTGCATCAGTTCGTGCAAGTTCGACGCCATCGACTGACGTCTTCCGGCAACGATGTCGTTTTGCGTCTCCCTCAGGGAGGCGCTTTTTGTATGGAAATTGTCGGGACAGCGCCCTCCGGCCCCAGGGTTCGCCTTTTTCGTACGGAAACACTTTTTTGTCCGGCGCGTTTCTGGTAGCCTTAGGATGGTAGGTTCGTCGATCCGTATGGATGGACCTGACCGCAACCAGCACCACCACCATGTGGGCTTCAAGCCAACTAAGGGGAGGGAAGGATGCCACTGGAAAAACACTGTTGGGACTTTGCTCGGTCGGACTTTGATACCATCAATCAAAACGCCAGCCTCAAGGAGGCCTTCAATCTGATGATGAAGAACCTCGAGGGGCCGCCCCATCGGCCGGGGATCATCGTCGTCGACGACAACGGCAGGTACGTCGGCATGTACACCACTGATGACCTGGCCCGGGACCTGAACAAGTACTACCAGGATGCCTGCGCCGAAGAGGGCGGCCGCAACTGGGCCGACTCCTTCTTCAACCTCTGCGAGTTGGCCGGCGTGGCCAAGATCGGCGACGTCATCGTCAAGCGGGGCCGCAACCTGATGGGCAACTCGCCCTTTTCCAAAGTGGTCGAGATCATCCTCGACAAGGGGGTGAGCATGGTCGCCGTGCTCGACGAGACCCGGGCCTGCACCGGCGTCATTACCCGGTCCCAGGTCTTCAAGGAACTCGGGCCGAAAATTTTCAAGTAACCATCACTCAAGGGCGGCCCGGCCACAGAATCGGGGACGGGTCCGCCCGAGGCGACGGCCGCCCGGATTGACAAATTAATCCACGTTATTATCTTGTATTAAAAGAGGGGCCACGGTTCGCCGGAGCGACCCGGCCCCTTTGGCGACGATCTCTTTGATCAACCGTAGTTCGAGGTCGCTTTCATGGACTGTGACGTCATCCCCGATGGCATGGATTATCAGGGCGTGGTCATCCGGCCGCCGTCCGAGGCGGGCTCCATCCTGCTCCAGGCCACCCTCGGCTGCTCGCACAACAAGTGCACCTTTTGCGGCACCTACAAGGACAAACGCTTCCGCCTCAAGGATCAGGACACGATCCTGGCCGATCTGAGGTTCGCCCGGCAGTACAGCCGCCGCCAGAGGCGCCTGTTCATCATGGACGGCGACGCCCTGGTCATGCCCCACGACAAGCTGGTATGGCTCCTGCAAGAGATCAAGGAATACCTGCCCTGGGTCACCCGCGTCGGACTGTACGCCAACGCCAAGAGCGTCCGGCTCAAGACCGACGAACAGCTCCGGCAATACGTCGAGCTGGGCGTGGGCATCGCCTACTACGGCGTGGAGACGGGCCATCGCCAACTTCTCAAGAAAATTAAGAAGGGCTCGACGCCCGAGACGCTGATCGCCCAGGGAAAAAGGCTCAAACAGGCGGGCATGAAACTGTCGGTCACGGTGCTGCTGGGCATCGGCGGCCGGGCGTTTTCCGAACCGCACGCCCGGGCCACGGGCGAACTGCTGAGCGCCCTGGACCCGGAATACGTGGGCGCCTTGACCTTGATGGTCCTCGATAACACCGAGTTGGGCCAGGACTATTTGGCGGGGCGGTTCGAGCCGCCGGGCACCCGGGAACTGCTGCTCGAACTGCGCCAGATGCTGGCCGCGACCGATCTCGCCCCGGGCCACATGTTCTTCTCCAACCACGCCAGCAACTATCTGCCGATCAAGGTCGTCTATCCCCAAGGCCGGGCCGAGGCGCTCCGGCTCATCGACCAGGCCCTGTCCGGCGAGGTGGGACTCCGGCCCGAATGGATGCGGGCCCTGTAAATGGCCGGTGCCGGCCGCCGGCTGTGGATCGGGTATCTGTGGCGTTGCGGGTTGATCGTCAGCCTGGCGGCGGTGTTCGGGCTGTCGGTCAACGGCCTGTCCACCCGCCCCTTGGGCTGTCTGGCCGACCGGCCGGTGGATCGCGTCCGGGCCCTGTCCGGGACCAGGGCGGCCGAGCTTTACGGACATCGTCTGGTCAAGTTCATCGACGTGCGAGGCCCGTTCGATTACTGGGCCGGACACGTGCCCGGGTCCCTGAACCTGCCGCCGTCCGAGCTGGACGTCCGTTTCCGGTCTTATGAATACGTCTTGAAGCTCCAGCGCCGGATCGTCGTTTACGGCCACGGGGGACGGGGGGCCGACCGGGACGGGTCGGCCTGGGAGGTCCGGCGGGAACTGATCTCCCGGCTGGTGTCGGCCGGCTGGGACCCCCAGGAGGCCGAGGGGCGGGTCCTGGTTTACGACGGCGGCCTGGAGGCCTGGCGCGGCCGCGGGCGGCCGGTGGTCCCCGGTCCGGGGCCGGGTTGATCAGACCTCGTCCTCCCCGGGCTGTCCGGATATTTTTGAGGCGGCCTGGCCCTCGCCAAAGAGCATCTCGCTGACGATTTTGTCCGCCTTCTCGGCGATCTCGAAGATTCTTTCCACGGTCTCCAGCATGGCCTGCCGCTTGTCTTCGTCCCCGATCTGAAACTCGGCCAGCCAGTGACCGTTGGACAAGGCCTCGTCAAAGGCGTCCAGGTCGTCGTCGTTCAGGATAAACGTCATTTGCCCGCTCCAGCGCACGCCCCGCCGCCGGACCAAGGGGCGGCCTTGGTTTGATCCAGAGTTCGGGATGATACCCGGGGCGCACCTTGATTGTCAAACCAGGCGGGTTGTAAAAACCGATTGAGATCCGCCCCGCCAGGCCTCCATTTGCCACCCCCCGGCCTGGGTGCTATCCTGCCCGGGCGACAGATCGGAGGCCCTGTGGACCTGATTTCCTGGATCAAACGTACTTTCTCGTCCGAGCTGGCCCATCACGAGCATCTGCCTGCCAGGGAGGCGGTCTACGGCCGGGTCGACCCGCCACTGCCCGAGCCGCTGGCCCGGGCCCTTAAATCCCTGGGCGTCGAGAGACTTTACTCACATCAGGCCGAGGCCGTCGGCGCCGTGCGGGCCGGCCAAGACGTCCTGGTGGCCACGCCCACGGCCAGCGGCAAGTCGCTGATCTACAACCTGCCGGTGTTCGAGTCCATCCTGCGCGACGACGACACCCGGGCGCTGTACCTTTTTCCGCTCAAGGCCCTGGCCCAGGACCAGCTTCGCATGATCCAGGAGCTGTCTTTCGGCGCCGCCAGTCCCATCCGGGCCGCGGTCTACGACGGCGACACGCCGCCGGCCCAGCGAAATAAACTGCGCGCCCGGCCGCCCCACATCCTGCTCAGCAACCCGGACATGCTCCATCACGGTTTGCTGGCCCATCACGAGGGTTGGGTCGAGTTCTGGCAAAATCTGAAGTACGTGGTCATCGACGAGGTCCACACCTACCGGGGCATCTTCGGCAGCCACGTCGCCCAGATCCTGAGGCGGCTGCAGCGTATCTGCCGCCAGGCCGGAGCCAGGCCCCAGTACCTGTTCAGTTCGGCCACGGTCCACGATCCCGGCGCCTTTGTCCAGGCCCTGGCCGGGCGGGAGTTCACCGTGATCGAGAAGCACGGCGCGCCCGTGGCCGGCCGGGACTGGTGTTTTTTGAACCCGGACCTGGCCGGCTCGACCGTGGCCGCCCGGCTCCTCGAGGCCGGGGTGCGCCAGGGTTACCAGACCATCGTCTTCACCCGGTCGCGGCGGCTGACCGAGCTGATCACCATGTGGGTCATGCGCTCGGCCCCGGACCTGGCCGGGCGGATCGCCAGCTACCGGGCCGGTTTTTTGCCCGAGGAGCGCCGCGGCGTCGAGGCCCGGCTGGCCTCGGGCCAACTGGCCGGGGTCATCTCGACCTCGGCCCTGGAGATGGGCATCGACATCGGCCACCTCGACGTCTGCGTCCTGGTCGGCTACCCGGGCACGATCATCAACACCTGGCAGCGGGCCGGCCGGGTGGGGCGGGCCGGGCGCGAGTCGGCCGTGGTCCTCATCGCCGGCGCGGACGCCCTGGATCAGTTTTTCGTCCACAACCCGGCCGACTTTTTCGGCCGATCCTACGAGACGGCCGTCCTGGACCCGGACAACTCGCACGTCGTGGCCGAGCACCTGGTCTGCGCCGCGGCCGAAAGACCCCTGGACCCCGGCGAGCCGGAGTTCGACCTGGAGCGTCACGCCTCGGTGTTGGTCGATCTGGCCCGCCACGGGAAACTGCTCCAGGAGGCGGACGGCGACCGCTGGTTCGCCGGGCCGAAACGACCCCACCGCCGGGTCAACATCCGGGGCGCGGGCGACACCTTTGTCATCAGTCTTCACGGTTCCCGGCAGGTTGTCGGTCACATCGACGGCGGCCGGGCCCTCAAGGAGTGTCATCCCGGGGCGATCTACCTCCACCAGGCCGACCAGTACGAGGTCACGGGCCTCGACCTGAAGTCGCACCGGGTGACGGTCCGGCCGAAGAGCGTCGGCTATTTCACCCGGGTGCTCACCGACAAGCAGACCGAAGTCCTGTCCGAGTTGAAACGCCGGCCGGTCAAAAATTTTTTAATCCACCTGGGCCGGCTCAAGGTCACCGAGACCGTGGTCGGCTACGAGAAACGGCGGATCAGCGGCCAGGAGCTGTTGGGCACCTATGACCTGGACCTGCCGCCTCAAAAGTTCGAGACCGTGGGGCTGTGGATCGACGTCTCCGACGCCCTGCGGCGCCTGGTGGCCGAGCGGGACGGCCACTTCATGGGGTCGATCCACGCCCTGGAGCACGCCGCCATCGCCATGTTTCCCCTGTTCGCCCTGTGCGACCGGCACGACGTGGGCGGCATCGCCTATCCCCGGCACCCGCAGACCGGCCAGGCGGCGGTATTCATCTACGACGGTCACGCCGGGGGCGTGGGCCTCAGCGAGCGGGGCTTCGAGATTATCGAGGATTTGTTACAAAAAACCCTGGCCCTGGTCCGCGACTGCGGTTGCGAGATCGGCTGTCCGTCCTGCATCCACTCGCCCAAGTGCGGCTCGGGCAACAAGCCGCTGGACAAGGCCGGGGCAATGGCCCTGCTCGAGGGCCTGCTGGGCGAAGTGGCGCTGCCAATCGAGGACGGCCCCCGGGTCGAGGCCCCTCCCCGAAAGAAGAAATCCGGGCCCCGGCCGACGGGTCTCAGGTACGGCTTCTTTGACCTGGAAACCCTGCGCCTGGCCGACGAGGTGGGCGGCTGGGGCAACATTCACCTCATGGGCCTGGCCGTGGCCGTGGTCTACGACCAGGCGGCCGACGAGTTCACCGAGTTCGGCGAGCAGGACGTGGAAGGCCTCGTCGAGAAGCTCTCGTCCTTTGACGTGGTCGTGGGGTTCAACGTCCGACGCTTCGATTACACGGTCCTGTCAGGGTACATTGACTATGACTTCGCGGCCGTGCCCACCCTGGACATGCTCGACGACGTATTCGAGATCCTGCGCTTCCGGCTGTCCCTGGACCACCTGGCCACCGAGAACCTGGGGACCCGGAAGTCCGGCGACGGCCTCCAGGCCGTGGCGTGGTGGCGGGCCGGGGACCGGCGGCGAGTCGTCGACTATTGCCAACAGGACGTGGCGCTGACCCGGGACCTGTTCCTCCTCGGGGCCGAGCAGGGCTATCTGGTCTACCGCGACCGGAACAACAACCGGCTGCGCCTGCCCGTGGATTGGTCCGAGCCGGCCGTGCGGTCGCGCTTTTTGGCCGAAAGGTTGTCTTGACCGCTCGCTTCGACTAGAATTGGCGTGTTTTAACCGGAGCCCCAGTGTTCGAACCTTCTTATCTGGCCCTGCACGCCCAGGGAGAGTTGGCCGCCCGGGCCGAGTCCTTGCTGGCCCGGCTCCGCGAGTGCGATCTTTGCCCCCGGGCCTGCGGGGTGGACCGGACGGCCGGCGAGACGGGCGTCTGTGGGGCCGGGGCCGGAGCAATCGTCTCCAGCTTCAACCCCCACTTCGGCGAGGAGGACCCCCTGGTGGGCCGCCAAGGCTCGGGGACCATCTTCCTGGCCGGGTGCAACCTGGGCTGTGTCTTTTGCCAGAACTGGGAGGTATCCCACGAGATCCAGGGCCGCGAGGTGACTTCCGAGGAATTGGCGGCGATGATGCTCGCCCTGGCCGAGGCGGGCTGTCACAACATCAATTTCGTCACCCCGACCCACGCCATCGCCGCCATCGCCCGGGCCCTGCCCCTGGCCGTGGACGGCGGCTTGCGCCTGCCCCTGGTCTACAACTGCGGGGGCTACGAGTCGGTCGAGACCCTCAAAACCCTGGAGGGCGTGTTCGACATCTACATGCCCGACTTCAAGTTCTGGGACGGCGCGGTTTCGGAGAAATTCTGCCGGGCCCCGGACTACCCCGAGCGGGCCCGGGACGCTTTCCAGGAGATGCACCGCCAGGTGGGCGACCTGGCCATCAACGAGCAGGGCCTGGCCGAACGCGGCCTGCTGGTCCGGCACCTGGTCATGCCGCACTCCCTGGCGGGCGGCGAACACGTTTTCCGGTGGCTGGCCGAGGAACTGTCGCCGCACACCTACGTCAACGTCATGGACCAGTACCGGCCCTGCGGCCGCGCCTCGGATTTCGAGGAATTGACGCGCCGGCTCACGGGCCAGGAATACCGGGACGCCGTGGCCGCGGCCCAAGCGGCCGGTCTCCGGCTGGACCGCCGGGATCGGGTCCGGTGGCGGCTGGTCTTCTGAGGGAGTATGGTCGAGTCCGTTGACGACGCCAGCGTGTTTGCCATCGGCGATGTCCATGGCTGCGCCGATCTGCTGGTCAAGCTGTTGCGCAAGATACCGGCCGACCTGGAGCGGGACACCTTCGTGTTCATCGGCGACTACGTGGACCGGGGGCCCGATCCCAAGGGCGTGGTCGACGTCATCCTGGACCTGGCCGGCCGCTGTCCTCGGGTGGTCTGCCTCAAGGGTAACCACGAAGGGCTGTTCCTGGACTACCTGGCCGGTTCGAAGGAGAGCCTGTTTCTGTATAATGGCGGCACCCCGACCCTGGACAGCTACGGGGCGGTATTCGGCGAGCCGTTTGATCTGCCGCCCGACCACCGGGCCTTTTATGACCACCTGGTGCTGCACCACCGGATCGGGGACGTGATGTTCGTTCACGCCGGCTTTCGGCCCGGGGTGGCCCTGGCGGACCAATCGGAGCACGACCTGCTCTGGATCAGGGAGGATTTCATCCACATTCCCCAGGAGATGGCCCCCCTGGTGGTCTTCGGGCACACCCCGTCGCGGCGGCCGATCGTCTATCGTGACAAGATCGGCATTGACACCGGCGCCGTTTACGGCAATAAACTCACCTGCCTTAAACTGCCGGAGAGGGAATTCATTAAGGTTTAGCCCGGGCGGTGGACGCAATTATCGTCCTGGACGGCCAGCGGCGGGTCTTGGCCGCCGCGGCCGGACGCTCAGTCAAACCTCTTGCCTCCAGGTCAAGAGGATGTGTGGTCAGCAAGGAGAATAGGCGCTTATGCGACAGATGTTCTATCCGGAATCGGTGGCCGTGATCGGCGCCTCGGCGTCGCCGAACAACATGGGTAAATTCATCGTGGCCAACTGCCTGCAGTTCCGTTACGGCGGCCGCCTGCACATGGTCAGCCCTCGGGGCGGGGTGCTCTACGGCCAGCGCATTCATCAAACCATCCTGGACGTGCCCGACGAGGTGGACCTGGCGGTGATCTTCACCCCGGTCAAGTTCATTCCCGAGGTGATGCGTCAGTGCGGGGAAAAGGGCGTCCGCCGGGCGATCATCGAGTCCAGCGGATTTTCGGAGTACGGTCCCGAGCGCCAGGGCCTCGAGGCCGAGGTGCTCGGCATCGCCCGGGAATACGGCATCCGCTTCGTCGGCCCCAACGGCATCGGCATCATCAACATGGAAAACGGCCTGTGCGTGCCCTTTCCGCGCATCCCGACCACCATCCACCCCGGGGGCCTGTCGATCATCTCCCAGAGCGGCGGCGTGGGCCTGACCTACCTCTTCACCCTGTCCTACGAGAACATCGGCATCAACAAGTTCGTATCCGTGGGCAACAAGCTCGACGTCCAGGAGGCCGAACTGCTCGAGTTCATGATCGATGATCCGGGCACCGAGGCGGTCTGCCTCTACCTGGAGTCGGTGGTCGACGGCCGGCGCTTGATGGAACTGGCCGGGAATACGGACAAGCCGATCGTCATCCACAAGTCCAACATCGGCGCCGGATCGGCCGGCATCGCCCAGTCCCACACCGCGGCCCTGCTCAACGACGACGCCGTGGTCGAGGCGGCCTTCAAGCAGGCCGGCATCATCCGGACCAACGACGTGGCCCACACCCTGGCGGTGCTCAAATCGCTGACCGTGCCCCGGCCCAAGGGGAACCGGCTGGCCATCATCTCCCGCTCGGGCGGGCACGCCGTAGTCGCCGCCGACGCCTGCCACCGGATGGGCATGGCCCTGCCGCCCTTTCCCCAGAAAGTGTTGGACAAGATCGAGAGCCACTTCCGGGCCTCGGTCATCAAGCTTCAAAATCCCCTGGACCTGGGGGACCTGTTTGACATGAACTTCTACAACTTCATCGTCGAGGAGGCCCTCAAGATGGAAGAGATCGACGGTGTGGTCTGCGTCATCGTCTATCGCGGCCAGGAGAGGAAGGACGCCCGGGCCTTCATCCACAACGCCTGGGAGTTGGCCGAGAAGTACCAGAAACCCCTGGCCCTGGGCACCCTGGTCCGCGACGACGAACTGAAGTATCTCAAGGAGAACGCCAAGCATCCGGTGTTCACCACGCCCGAGGAGGGCGTCCGCGCCCTGGCCAGCCTGTACCACGCCCAGAAGCCCCAACGTCCCTGGGTCTCCCCGGACCTCGACGTCGACCGCGGTCGGGCGGAGAAGATCATCGAGCGCGCCCTGAGTCAGGGCCGCGACCCGGCTATCGAGGAGAGCTTCATGATCCTCGAGGCCTACGGCCTGTCCGTCTGCCCCTGGCAACGGGTCGAGGATATTGGCGGGGCCCTGGCCGCGGCCGGGGAACTGGGCTATCCGGTGGCCGTCAAGATATCGGCGGCCGACGTGTCCCACAAGACCGAGGCCGGCGGCGTGGCCGTGGGCCTGGCCGACGAGGCGGCCCTCGAGGCGGCCTGCCAAAAGATGATTCGGGACCTGCCCGACGGGGGGGGGCCTGATCGTCCAGCCCATGATCCAGGGGACCTGGGAGGTCATCCTGGGCCTCAAGCGGGACCCGTCTTTCGGGCCGGTGGTGGCCGTGGGCCTGGGCGGGATCATGGTCGAGGTGCTGCACGAGGTGGCGCTTCGGGTGGCGCCCCTGGATGGGATCGAGGCCGACAAGATGATCGGCGACTTCCGGGGCGCCGGCGTGCTGGACGGCTTCCGGGGACGGCCGGCGGTGGACAAGGCCGCCCTGCAAGACCAGCTCGTCCGGCTCAGCCGCCTCGGAGTGGACCTGCCGGTCGTGGCCGAGGTGGACCTGAATCCGGTCATGGCCATGGCGGATGGATGCCGGGCCGTGGACGCCCGGATCGTGCTGGCCCGGTGAGCGTTTTTGGACCAGGGACCATCGGCCTGACGACCTCGATCCCGGTCGAGGTCATCCTGGCCGCCGGGCTTCGCCCCCTGGACCTGAACAACGTCTTCATCAGCCACCCCCGGGCCGAGGCGCTGGTGGCCGCGGCCGAGGCGGCCGGGTTCCCGCGCACGGTCTGCGCCTGGATCAAGGGCATCTTCGGCGTGGCCGTCGCCCCGGGCGGACCGGAGAGGATCGTGGTCGTCACCCAGGGTGATTGCTCCAACGCCCGGGCCCTGGCCGAGGTCCTGGCCGCCCGGGGGCGGACGATCATCCCCTTCGAGTACCCGGCCGATCGGGACCGCCGCCGGCTGACG
>JAHJDS010000358.1 GCA_018812395.1 Pseudomonadota bacterium | reverse complement strand
TGCTGGGTGTAGTGGCAGAAGTCGATGAACCATGGGTGTTGGCCGAACATCACCCTCGCCGCGTCGACGTATATCGCGCCGTATTGGGCGGCCAGACGGCGGGTGATCAGGTTGTGGGTCCGGATGACGCCCTCGAATTCGGCCAGGGTGATCGGGGTCCGGACGCTCAGGGCCAGCCGCCAGAGCCAACCCGAGTCTTGTTCGAACGTTCGGTTACAGACCAGACACTTCCCGGTCCGGGTTCGGGCCAGGCATTTCTCTTGATCCCAGCGGCACATCTGGGCCAGTCGCTCGGCCGCGGACATCTTGAACCATTTGCCCAGCCACGGCCCGTACAGGTTTTTGAGGCTTTCGGGCGAGTTTCGGTCAAAGGCCAATGGAAAGGAGACCAGGACCACCGGCACCCCGGCCCGCCGGGCCCGGGTCAGATACCGGCGATAGTAGTGCTCCACGGCGGTCACTGATCGCCTGGGACTGGCGTAGTCGCGGACAATGAAATAGAAGTCATTGAAGCCGTGAAAGAGGATGATCAGGTCCGGCTCGAGGGCCAGGTGCTCGGCCAGCAGATATTCATTGAAGACAATGGTGTGTCCCGGCACGCCGGCGTTGATGACCTCGAATTTTTGGCGGTTGACCAAGTCCTGGAGTTCTTCGGGCCAGGGCTTGTCGTTCCGGGCCGTGGTCGCCCCCCAGGTGGTCGAGCCGCCGACGCACATGATCCTGACCTTGTTCCGAGGCCTCTCCAGGGCCGGTCCGCGATATCCATTTGAATTTATGGATAAAATAGCCTCAAAGAACTTGGCCCTGGCCCCGGGCAGCAGCCTGAAGGCATGGTCGGGGCCCTCGATCCGGGCCAGGTCCGGCCGGTAGACCTTGCCCGGGATGTTCAATGCCCTGAAGGCCGCCAGATAGGCCGCGGGCAAGACGTGAACGTAGGCGTCCCGGAGCGGCCAGCCCATTTCCTCGCCCACGCTCAGGGTGCTGGGTCCCCGGAGTTCGTTCCAGCGCTCGATCCAGTGGTGGTAGCGGTATTTCTGGTACTGGGTCAAGGGGGCGAAGTTGGAGAGCTTACTCAGGTTGGCGGCCCGCCAGGCCAGTGACCAGATGGTGGCCGAGGACAACGGGCCTCGGACGTAATACTTCTCCCACTGGTAGTACCAGTGGAAGTGCAGTCCCCAACTGAGGGCGAAGTAGACCAAGCCGGTGATGATGACGATCCAGACGGCCTGCTTTATTCTCCGCCCGATGCGGCCCATCTGTCCTCCACGGGTAAAAAAACACCCGCCGGTCGGGCTTTCAACCTGTGCCCAAACGGTTGATCGCTGTCGTCTGGCTGAAATTTTAGACTAGGCCCAGAATCCCATGATCGCCAGAAAGATGCCCAGGGCCAGGATAAAGCAGCCATGGCCCACCAGCAGGACCGCGTTTTGCTGAAAGGGTCGGGAGGCCTTGGCCAGGAGTTGGGGCAGGATGATCAGGACCGCGCCCTTGATCAGCGCCAGCCACCCCAGGATGGTGATGATAAGGCTCCAGTGCCCCGGCCAGACGTTATGAAAGGCGACGATAACCAGGCCGATGATGACGGTCACGAGTCCGCCCAGGAGCGTGAGCCCGGTGTTATTGAAAAAATCGTCGACCGCCTTGGGGTAGGTCCGTCGATTAACCAGGATGCCCACCCCGAGGATGGTGTACAAAATTCCCAGGATCTTGGCCAGCAAGAACGAGGTTGTCATGGCGGCTGCCTCCTTGGTTGGAGCGGGAGACGGGGATCGAACCCGCGACATTCAGCTTGGAAGGCTGATGCTCTACCAATTGAGCTACTCCCGCCCGTGACGCGAGAGGTAATCTTAACACCACCCCGCCGGCCCGAACAACCCCAAAAAGTTGCCCCGCGGCCTTGCCGTGACCTGTCATTGGGTTTAGATTATAGGCACGCCGTGGCCTCGAACGAGGCCTGATGGGAGTGATATGGGTTTTCTGGATAAATTCTTGGGCCCCAAGCCGGACTTGACCTTGAGTAGCAACGACCCCTGCTGGTGCGGCTCGGGCCAGAAGTACAAGCGCTGTCATCTGGACAAAGACCTCAAGAAGATCGCTTCAAATAACGCCAAGAAGTGCTCGACCGGCACCTGAAGCACCTGACGCCGGGGCCGGTTCGGCCCTGTTTACATTTACGCGCCGGGTGATTCGGGTTTGTCGACCGGACAACTCCCGCGAAAGAACTCCGACCCCCCTTGAGAACACTCTTGTCCGCACCTAACCCCTTGGGGTATATTCTGGCAAAGTGCGGACGACCGACGCCAACTTTTCAATCACATCGCCTAACACCATCTTAACATCACGGGCATGGCGGGGAGCAGGGTCATGGGAGAATTGAAAAAAGTCAGAACCACCTGTCGGAGTTGCCACGGCGGTTGCGGCGTGATCGCCCATGTCAAGGACGGTCGCCTGGTCAAGGTCGAGGGTGACCCCGAGTCCCCGATCAGCCACGGCACCCTGTGCAGCAAGTGCCTGGCCATGACCCAGCTGGTCTACCATCCCGACCGGATCTTGCACCCCATGAAAAAAGGCCGTAGCGGCTGGGAGCGGATCGGTTGGGACGAGGCCCTGGACACGGTTATCGAAAAATTCAACCAAGTCATCGACGAATTTGGTGCGGAATCCATTGTCATCGGCCAGGGCACCGGCCGGGACTACGAGAGCCACTTGTATCGATTCGCCAACCAACTGGGCACGCCCAACGTCTTGACCGCCGGGCACATGTGCTACGTCTCCCGGGTGGGGGCGACCCTGATCACCTGCGGCAACCTGCCGGTGGCCGACTGGGGCGGAAGGCCTCAATGCATCGTCATGTGGGGTTGCAATCCCCAGTGGACCAACCCGGACGAGCACAAGGGAGTCGATTTCTGGCGGGCGTACAAGCAAGGCGCCAAGCTGATCGTCATTGACCCGCGCCGCGGTTTTTTAGCGAAAAAAGCCGATCTGTGGTTGCAGCTTCGCCCCGGAACGGACGGGGCGTTGGCCCTGGGCTTTTTACGCGTGATCATCGAGGAAGACCTTTTTGACCAAGAGTTCACCGCAAATCACGTCAACGGCTGGGAGGTTTTCAGGCAAATGGTCATGGACCAGACCCTGGATCGGATCGAGGAGATCACCTGGGTTAATAAGGATCTGATCCGGCGGGCGGCTCGGCTCTACGCCCAGACCAAACCGGCCGCCCTCCAGTGGGGCGTGCCCACGGAGCAGACCAACAACTGCACCGACTGCACCCGCCTGTTGACCGGCCTGATGGCCCTCACCGGGAATCTGGATGCCCCCGGCGGCAACGCCTTCTTTGTTCCGCCCCCGGTGCGCAGCGTGTCGGCGTTCTCGCGCCACAAGGACCTCTCCGCCGAGCAGCGCCAAAAGAGATTGGGCGGCGACCAGTACAAGCTGGCCTCCCGGGTGGCCATGATCAGCCCCAAGGCGGCCTGGGACGCCATCCTGACCGGTGAGCCCTATCCCCTCAAGGCCGGTCTCTTGTGCGGCACCAACCCGGTCATCACCCGGGCCAAAGCCGGGGAGGCCTATGCGGCCCTCAAAAAGCTAGGGTTTTTGGCGGTCATCGACTTCTTCCTGACGCCCACCGCCGAGTTGGCCGACGTCTTCCTGCCGGCCGGCACCTGGCTCGAGCAGAATCACGTGGCCGACAACTGGAAACGACACGGCTACGTCCTGGCCCGGCAAAAGGCGGTGGAGGTCGAGGAGTGCTGGCAGGACCACAAGATTTTCATGGAACTGGGCAAGCGGATGGGCCAGGAGTGGTGGGACACGGTCGAAGACGCTCTCGATTATTTGCTCGAACCCTCGGGGCTCACCTGGGAGGAGTTCAAGGAAAAGGGCTGGCTCAAGGGCGAGCAGAAATACTACAAATACAAGGAAAATGGTTTCTCCACTCCCACCGGCAAGGTCGAGCTGTACTCGACCGTGCTGGAAAAATGGGGTCACGATCCCCTACCCAAATACACCGAGGTGCCCGAGAGCCCGGTGTCCAGCCCGGAGTTGATTGAAAAATACCCCTACATCCTGAACGCCGGGCTCAGGACGCCGACCTTTTTTCACTCGGCCAACCGGCAGATCCCCTGGCTGCGGGAGATCAGGCCCGACCCGATCGTGGAGATCCATCCCGACACGGCCCAAAAACATGGGGTCCAGGACGGTGATTGGATCCACATCGAATCGCCCCGGGGCCGGATCAAGCAGCGGGCCAAGCTCAACGACGGCATCGACCCCCGGGTGATCGTGGCCGAGCACGGCTGGTGGTTCCCGGAGATAAAGGACGAGGGCCATGGTTGGGACGTATCCAACATCAACATTTTGACCGACAACGACCCCCGCACCTTGGACCCGGTCATGGCCTCGACCAACCTGCGGGCCTGTCTGTGCAACATAACTCCCTGCCGGGAGCAATAGTAAGGAGCGGACCGTGGGCAAGACGTCATTGATGTTCGTCAAAAAGGACTGCATGGGCTGTCACGCCTGCGAGATCGCCTGCAAGCAGGAGCACGGCCTGGGCGTGGGCCCCCGGCTGGTGCGGGTGATCGAGAAGACCTCGGATTTCGTCCCCATCTACTGCCACCACTGCGCCAAGGCCCCTTGTAAGGAGTCCTGCCCCACCGAGGCCATCTACCGGACCGAACAGGGGCTGGTGCTGATCGACGAGGAGGTCTGCATCGGCTGCAAGGAGTGCGTGACCGCCTGTCCGTTTGGGGCGATGCAGTTCGACCTGGCGCGGGAGGTGGCCGTCAAGTGCGACCTTTGTGTCGACCGGCTGAAGAACGATCAGCCACCGGCCTGCGCCCCGGTCTGCGGCACGGGGTGCATCATCTGGGGTGACGGCCGGCAGGTCCTGGACCGACTGACCCCGGCCGGCTGAGGACCGGGCCGGCCCAGGGAGATAGTCGGGCAAACCATTAGTCACAGCCTCGAAGTCCCCGGTCGGGCCAGCCCACTCCATCATTAAGTGGGCTGGCCCGGTTAGTCTGCGTTCGAAACGGCCGGCCCGGCCTGGATGACCTTACATCGAGACCGGCCCCTTTCAGCCGGCGCGTGAGCCGGCGGTTCCATCTTGTGTTGCGGCGGCGGTGGTGGAATGATGGCTAATAAACCCCGCGCCAAGGAGCATTACATGAAACGCTGGTCACGTTTATTGATCATCGGTTTGGCCTTTGTCTTCGGCTTGGGGTATTTGCCCCCGGCCATGGGCCAGGGACTAACCATCAAACCTCAGTACTTGGTGGTAAAAATTTTTAGATTGGCCTCGGGCGCGGTCCTCAAAAAAATGACCATCGAGTACGCCACTCTGGGCAGGCCCCAGAAAGACCAGTCGGGCAACATCATCAACGCCGTGGTGTCTTGCCACGGTTACAACGGTAACTACTCACAGATCCTGATGCTCAAGGGCATGGTCGGGCCGGGCCGGGCCTTTGACACCAACCGGTTCTTCATCATCTGCCCCACGGCCCTGGGCTCGCCCGGCTCGTCCTCGCCGTCGACCTCTGGTCTGGGCCCGAAATTTCCCAAGTTTTCCGTGCGCGACATGGTCGCGGCCCAGTATCTGCTGGTGACCAAGCATCTCAAGATCAAGCACCTGGCCGGGGTGTTCGGGGCCAGTATGGGAGGGCTGCAGACCCTGGAGTGGATCACCCGTTATCCTGGGTTCATGGACTGGGCCATTCCCATCGCCACCAGCGGGGCCTTTGACGGCCGCAAGGCGGCCCTGGTGGTGAACAGCACCAATGCCATCAAGATGGATCCGGCCTACAAGAACGGTTATTACAAACAACAGCCCCAACAGGGGATGGGTCTGCGGGCGGTCATGTCCTTTGTCTGGTACTTCACCCCGGCCTACTTCAAGATGAAATACAAGACCACCCAAAGCATGGTCATGGCCTTGAACATGGTGGCCATGGGGGGTGCTCGGACAATGGACGCCAACGACGTCATCTGGCGCAACGAGGCCCTGCTGAAGTTCGACGTCAGGCCCAAGCTGAAGAAGGTGAAGGCCCGGGTGCTGCTTATCGGCGTGAACACGGACGAAATCATCCCTCCGGTGGACTTCATCCCCACGGCCAAGGCGATCCCGGGGGCCAAGCTTTTTTCGTATAATTCCATTCTGGGCCATTTGGGGTGCGCCTTCCATTTGACCAAGGCCGACCAGGCGATCCGGGCTTTTCTGGGGAAGTAGGGTTTTTCGTGCACCCCGCCCCGGACCCGGGCGGACCGCTCGACCGCGATCCGACCTAGTCTGAACCGCCGTCATGGTCAAACGCGGGGCCCCCCGCCGGCGGCGAGGGGCCCCGTCCTTCATGGGTGGATAGGCGAGATTGCTTCGCGGTTTCCCTTGGCTGCA
>JAHJDS010000357.1 GCA_018812395.1 Pseudomonadota bacterium | reverse complement strand
GCCAGCCGCCGGGCCGGCAGGTTTTTTATCGTCACGGTGAGATCATAGGCCGGTTCGTCAAGGCGGGTCAGATCGATCCGGCCCCGGGCGGACAGGGTCATGTCCCGCCGCCGGGCCTGGACCGAGAACCGAAGGCCGGACAGGTCGCCGGTCACGGCCAGGCGACCGCTGATCAACGCCCGACAAAGCCAGTCCGGCAGGCCCGGCGCGAACCGGGCCACCTCGCCCGGGTCGACCTTGAAGCGGGAGACCCGGATTGCCAGGCGGGGCGCGGCCCAGTCGGTCAGAGTGCCGCTCAGCACCAGGCTAGACCTCGCGGTGGCCAGGGACAGGGCGCGGATCGTCAGGCCGCGGTCGGTGAGTGACAGGCGGCCGGCCAGGCGCTCGACCACCAGGCCCTGAGGGCGGACCACGGCCGACAGGGAATCGAGCCGGGCCTGGAGGGCCATCCCCGGCCCGCCCAGGGCCATCTCCAGTCGTCCCCGAACGGCGAGATTGTCCACGGCCTCGACCGGGCTCTTGAGCAGGGCCGGCAATCCCACGACCCGACCGGCCATCAGGTTCAGGCCGGCCACCTCGAGGGTCCAGGGCCGGCCGGAATCCGACCCCGCGGCGGGCCGGCCCGGCGGCAGTCCCCGCAGATCGACCATTGGCCCCTGGACCGTAACCCTGGTCAGTCTGATCCGACGGGCGAACAGGGCCCACAGATCGACCCCAAAGGCCAGGCCGCGGGCGGTAAACAGCCGGCGACCCTTTATCGAGACGCTCAGGCCCCTGACCTCGATCCGGCCCAGGGCCGAGACGCGAAGGTCGGTGAAGCGGACGGCCAGGCCGCTCTGTTTCTCCAGACGAGGCAGAACGACACCGGCGGCCAGCCGCAACAGCGGCGTCCGGAAGACCCACCCGCCGACCAGGGCCGTCAGGAGCAGCCCGGCCAGGACGAGGCAGGTGATCTTGATGATTTTGCCGGTCAAAAGGTCTGTCCGATGCTGAATTGAATGGCGTAGTCGCTCGGCAACGCCTCGGGACGGTTCAGCTTGAAGCCGATGTCCAGCCGAATCGGTCCGATGGGGGTATTGTACCGCACCCCGAACCCCGCCGTGTAGCGAAAGCCCAGGGAGTGGGCGGTGACCCGTCCGATCTCGTCGGCCGGGCGCGGCGGCCGGAGACTGAAGGCCTGGGGGTGGACCTGGCCGGCCTCAACGAAGACCACCCCCTTGAGCCGGCCGATGAGGGGAAACATCAGCTCCAGTCCCAGCTCGATCGAGGTCCGCCCGCCCACCGGCCGGCCCTCGGGGTCCAGCGGCCCCAGCTTCTGATAATCATAGCCCCGGACCGACCAGGCCCCGCCCAGGAACAACCGGTTGAAGATGTAGACGTCGGTCGCCCCCTCGATGGGGGTGACGGTCAGGGCCCGCGCCCTGGCCGACAGGACCAGTTTCCCCCACAGAGGCCAGAACCGGGTGACGTAGAAACTGGGCTTCAGATACCGGACCTCGGAACCCAGCAGCCCGGTGGCCAGGTCGAGGCCGAGGCCGAGCCGGAGGCCGGAGGTGGGATAGAGGGGATTGTCGGTCGAGTCGTAGGTCAGGCCCAGCGTCAGGAAATGCTCCCGGTAAAAGCGGGCCGTCGAGCCGGTCAGG
Source organism: Pseudomonadota bacterium (assembly GCA_018812395.1). Lineage (GTDB taxonomy): Bacteria > Desulfobacterota > Desulfarculia > Desulfarculales > JAHJDS01 > JAHJDS01. The sequence continues at coordinate 6,732 of JAHJDS010000357.1, read as the reverse complement.
CCCACGGCGTTGATGGTTCCCACGTAAATGTCCCGCGGCTCGTGCCGGGCCAGCCGGAGCCGGGCCAGGAAGGTCCACTTCCGGGTCTGTTGCCGGACGATGGTGAAGTCCAGCCACCACTCGTCGTCCACGTAACTCACCTCCTCGTGTCGCTCGAAACCGAAGGAGGTCTTGAAATTGGTCCGGCGGTCCAGGAAGTAGGGCTTGATCCAGCGCGACTCGAAGCCGCGACGCCGAGAGGAGTAGCGGCCGACGACCTCGAACCGCCCCCCGAGATTGAACGGGTCCCGCCGGATGTACATCAGGGACGCCCGGAAGAGTTCTTCCGTGCCGTAGCCGATCCCGATCTTGATCTTGTTCGGCGGCGCCCGGGTCAGCGAGACCCGGATGGGCACCCGGAGGTCCTTGGCCTTTGGCCAGTCCGGGTGGAGGGACACCGAGCGGAACAGCCTCAGGTTGAGCAGCCTCAGCCGCGTGGACCGCATCCGGGCCACGGAAAAGACCTGCCCCGGCTTGAAGGTCAGGGCCCGATCGAACGTGGACCGGTTCAGCTTGTCCTGGTTCATGGTCACCGGTCCGAACCGGTAACGCGGCCCCGGGGCGACGCGGAGCTTGATCCAGGCGGCCCGCTGTTTCAGTGAAACCAGAACCCGGCCCAGGATCTGGGCCCGGGCGTGGCCCCGGTCGGCCAGCCAGACGGCGATGGCCTGTTTGTTCCGGCGGTAGGCGATCAGATCGAGGCGCTGGCCGGCCTTGACCTTGATCAGACCCCGGACCTTCCTGGCCCAGGCCGACCGGAGAAACCCGTAGACCATGACCCTCACCCGGCGCACGACCACCGGCCGCCCCTCGGTGATGGCGATGACCAGGTTGACCCGGCGGCCGCGACGGATGGTCCGCCAGGTGACCTTCGCCCCGAAAAAACCCCGCAGCCGATAGTAGCGCCGGATACGGAGGGTGTCCTCGATGACCGTCAGCCGGTCGAATTTGGGCCGGGGACTGAAGACGCGCCACCACGACCGGGCCCGGGTCGACATCACCTCCCTGATCTCGGCGGTCTTGAAACGGCGATTTCCCTGGATGACCACCTGGGAGAGATAGAGCGGGGAGCGGGGCGGGGTCTTGGCGGCGACGTGGTCGGACAGGGCGCTCAGCCCCAGGGCCAACAGGGCCAGGGCCCACACCAGGGGCCGCCTGACGTCCCGGGCGCGTCCGGACCCGGGCGCCGACCCCGGGAGGGTCCCGCCACCCGGCCGGTCCGGGGCGCATCTGGGCTGCCGATCATCCACAGCGTTTCCGGAATTCGAAACGGTTCTGGCTACGATTTTCGGAAGGCACCGGGCCAAAACCGGCCAAAACCCCGCCTCTCCAACATGGTGCAAAAGTTGCATAAAATAAGGCGGCAGCGGAGGAAGATATGTTCTACGGCAGGCTCACTCTCGGTAACGTCATCCGGCTGTTGTGCCTCGGCTCCGCGGTCGTGTTCAGCGTGCTCCATCTGATGCGCTGACCGCGCCCGATTCCAACTCCCACAGGAGGCGAAGCACGTCCGCCGGCGTGGCGCCCCGTCCCGCGAAAAAGCGGCCGCTGACCCGGCCGCAATCATGATGCTCCACGAGCACGCCTAGAACCTTCCCCGTCCTCAGCCCCATGTCCGACGGCCGGGGGCCGGCGTAAGCCCCCCAGACCCGATAATCAAAGGCCTCGGCCATGAACCTGAGCCCCTGAATCTCCTCCGGGACGTCCACGGCCGAAGAGGCCGTCAGCTTGTCGGCCGGCACGCGGCGGCCGTCAACGCTCACCCGCCCGTCCAGAACCCGACTGACGGTCTTCTTCTGCAGGAACCGGCCGTGCCGAACCCAAACCCGATCCCCGGCCCGCCACGGGGGTGGCTGTTGGTCGACGTCGGTCATGGTCTCCTCTTCCTGATCCACGGTCCGAAGCCGTCCTTGTCGGGACTCGGTTCAAAGCCGACGGCCCCGGCCGCTGCGTCATTTTCTTGACCCGGCCCCGGCCCGGCCTCGTCAAAATCCCCCGTCCATTATCCCGGCCGAACGACCCCGGGGTCAATGACTTGACGGCGGGTTGTCTTGAGCCGGTCAGGACCTCCCGCCCGCGGCCCCGCGTAAAAAAGGCCAAAACGGTCCGCAACGCCGGCCGGCGGACCGCCCTGGCCCTCAATGGTCGGGAACCCGGCCCTTACTGGAACAGGCTGCCCATGCGCATGAGCAGGCCCATGTCACCGGTGGCCTTGAATTGACCGGACATGAAGGCCGCCGCGCCGTCCAACTCCTTGCGGGCGATCTTGAGCCAGACCTCGCTGGGCGCGTCGATGGTCGCCGTCGGGCTGGCCGCTTGCCCCTGGGCCACGGCGCAGGTCTTGTCCTTGATGGTCACGTTCCACTCGCCCGGCTCATCGCCGGAGAAATTGAACTGCATCACGCAGTCCAGCCCCTCGGCCGCCTCCGGCTTGAAGGCCCCGGGCATGCCGTTCATGACCTCGTTGATGCTGTTGGGCAGATCCATAATCCTCTCCTCATCCGTCAAAGTTGTTTAGGTGATTAAAACACTCGCCACTCCCCCAATCACCTTCCTGTCCGACGCCATCTTAACGGGCCGCTGACCTTAAGTCAACATCGGGCCGCCGAACGGGCGGATTGCTAAAATATACCCGCACTCCGCCCAAATCCTGGACGTTGAAGGTATGCTTTTCCTCGGGGGTGCCGATGAACATGTTGTTGACCTCGACGCCCAGCTCGTTCGACAACAGACCGACCGTCTCCGGGTTGAACCGGCCCTCCCGGGAGACCAGCTCGGTCTTGATCTCGGGGAAAATGTCGGCCATGACCTTCAGGCTCTGCTCGACCTGCGCCGCCTGGTCATCGGCCGGGGAGTCGTACAGATGGATGACGTACCCGAACCGTGAGACCTCGTTGTGGAGCACGTACTCCACGGCCCGGTGGAGGCGATCCAACCGGGCGCCGCGGACGAAAATGGCCGCCTTCTGGTGGCTGAGGGGGGTGATGGCGTCAATGACCCAATGTCATCAATGCCAATTTTAAAAGGGTGTCCCCGGGGGCGGCCGGGCCGGGACTCCTATCCGGCGAGGTCTTCATGGTTGGCGGCGGGTGTCGTACATCCTCTTCCAACTCTGGCGACCGTGCCGGTAGAAATCCCGTAGGGCCGCCCGCAGGGTGGCCACGCCCAGCTTGGCGCAATGCCCGTGGCCCGGGGGCAGGCCCTCCAGAAAGTCGGTCACGTCCCTAGCGGTGATGGCCCCGGCCTCGGTGACGGTCCGGCCCAGGGCCAACCGGGTCACGGCGCTGCCCACGGCCACGGTGGCCGCACAGCCGTGGGGCATAAAGGCGATCCGGGTGATGACGTTGTCCCTGACCTGGAGGCCGATCTCCAGGTAATCACCGCAGGAACCCACCGGGGCGCCGATCCCGTCGGGCTGGGGTAGGACCCCCAGATTTTGGGGCTGGATGGCGTTGAGGATAAAGGCGTCCGACGGGCGCTGATCCCCGTCCGCCGGTGGCTCGGCCACTGCCGGTGGCTCGGTGGGATGGTCTGACATATCTCCCCGGTCTTGGAATTGAAATTTTCGCCGGGCAGCGCCCGGGACGTCTAAAAGGTCGCCGGCCAGAATATAGGACGGGTGTCGGTCCGCATCAAGATCCGTCCGACTTGCCACCCCCGGGCCGCCACCGGTATATTAATATTCTCGGACGCCGGGGAAGGTCTCCGGCCGCCGACCGAACCGATCCGCCAGCGGAACAGTCCATGATCGACGACACACCCCTTGATGATTTCCTGCAGGCGCTCCACCTGAGCGTCAAGCGCGAGGTGGTCGAAAACTACCTCCACGAGCGCCGCCTGATCGAGGTCCAGGTCGAGGACATCGATTGTCAGGCCCGGGAACTGGTGGACCTGGAACGCCGCCTGGCCCTGAGGTATCGCCGGCTCTACGTCTTGATGATCGAGGACTGTCACCTCGAGGACCTGATCCGCGTCCTGGGACTCCCCCGGGCGCCGTACCGTGACCAGCCCCCGGACCGCCCGAGGGTCTTCAAATTCAAGGCCATGCGCTTCTTGACCACCAGGGGCCTGAGCGTCAGGGGCCGCTACGTCCGGCTGGTGTTCAAGGCCTACCAGCGGCTCCACGCCTATAATCAGACCTACGCCGCCGACTACCGTGAACTCCAACTCGAAACCGCGGCCGTCAACCAGAACATCGCCCGCTTCCGAACCGGGTTCGACGTCCTGGGCATCATGACTTTCCTGCGCAACATGGACGTCTCCCAGATCCAGCGGGCCCGGTTCCTGGGAGGCAACTTCCGGCCCGATGAGGTCAACGCCATTGAAAAGAGGATGTACTTCCCGGATATCTCTTTGAAAAAATACAATTTCGAGCCGCCGGCCGACCTGCCCGAGCCGCCCGCGGTCAAGGAATCCCTCCAGGCCCTGGCCGAGCAAATCCACCGGGCCGACCCCGAGGCCTGCCGCCTGATAGTCCTGCCCAACAAGGCGGCGGATCAGACCGCCCAGAAGTAGGTCGCCTCTGGACTTCGGTCTCGACCGGCCACCGCCGGCTCATCGCCCCGGTTTGCAGACGTAATTGAGCAGCGCCTCGGCCACGGTCCCGGGTCGCACCGGCCTCGCCTCCGACCGGGGGCGCCAGCGGGATTTTTCCTCCAGTTCCTCGTCCAGGGCCACGTACTCCAGTTCCTCCATGGTCCTGGCCCGGCAGCAGATCCTGGTCTTGATCCGCAACTGGCTGAACAGCACCCGGTTCCGAACGGGCTTGCGCCTGAAAGTCATGCGGTGCCAGAAGACCACGCAGTCGCCCTGGCGCTGGACGGTGGTCGTGTCCACCCAGGAATTGCCGTCAGGGCCGCTGGCCACGAACCGCCAGTTGGCCGCCTGGACCGGAGCCGGACCGGCCCCCGCGAGAAGCACCACCGCCAGAAAGAGGCCGGCGACAAACCGCATCGTTCTCCCTCCTAAATCACCAACCGGCCGGGCCGAACCTGGTCGCGAAACACCAATATTACACTCGATCGCCATTATACCCGATCGCCACCGGGCGCGTCACCCGGAGGCGCCACCGGCCCGGATACCACGGTCAACCATAGCACAGACATTTTTGGGGGGTCCAACAAAAAACCGGGGGTTTCGAGCATATGCTTTTTTCCTTGACAGTGGCTCGGGCCATGATTATTATGAGCATAAGACCATTACCGGAGGAGACATGCCCCGTCCCAAGAAACCGCGCTGGGTGGACCTCGAGCCGGGGGCCCTCTATTACAAGCCCCGGGGCGTCCCGGCGGCGGCCCTGCAGGAGGTGGAGATCACCCTGGACGAGTTGGAGGCGATGCAGCTTTGTGACGTGGAGGGGCTGCACCAGGAGGAGGCGGCCCTCCGGATGGGGGTCAGCCGGCCGACGCTGGGTCGGATCGTGGCCGAGGGTCGCCGGAAGCTGGTGGGGGCTATCGTCGCCGGACGGGCGATTCGGCTGGGCGGCGGCGAGGTGGTTCAGGGTCCGAGGGCCTGGCAATGCGGGGCCTGCGGGCGGTTTGGGCCGCCGGACCAGGGCGGGCCGGACCGGGTCTGTCCGGACTGCGGGGCGGCGTCGCCGGGTTTGGTGCCCGACTGGGCCGGTCAGGGTCGCGGTCACCGGCATCGCCGGGGCCGGGGGCCGGGGCCGGGTGGAGGTCGAAGGGGCGGTGGCCAGGGGCGTTGAATTTAACGAGTTCAAGAGACAATGCGGGAAAGGAGGTGAGACGAATGCCTGGAATGAACGGAAAGGGACCGACGGGTCAAGGACCGACCGGTCGTCGCCAGGGACCGTGCGGCCGGGGTCAGGCGGGCGCTGACGCGCCGGGCCAGGGCCAGGGCGGACGCGGCGGCCGTGGCGGTCGGACCGGTTTTTGGAGTCGACTCGGCCAGGGCCGGGGGCGCTCCGGAGGCGCCGGTCAGGGACGCGGCGGCAGTGGTCGCGTCTAGTGAAGTCTGAACCTAAAGCAAGGAGGAAAGGTCATGCCTGGCATGGATGGAACCGGTCCCTGGGGCGACGGCCGATTGGGCCGCGGTCTGGGACCTTGTGGACGCAGCCTGGCCCGGGTTCGAGGCGGCGGGTACGGCCGGGGCTTCGGGCCGGGCATGGGCTGGGGCAACGGTGCCGGTTGGGGCGCCGCCTGCCAGGGCCGGGGTTACGTCCCGGCAGGTGACGCGCCCTACGCCGACGTTGACGACGAGACCTGGCTCAAGGGCCAGGCCCGAATGCTCAAGCGGCAGTTGGCCGACGTGGAGCGGGAACTGGGCCGTTTCAAGGAGGAACCGATTGATCAAGGCTAGACCTAGTTAACCGGCCCGTCGAGCACGGGCCGATTTCGGCGACCGCCGGGCCGCCGAGGCCGGCGTCGGGTGACCCCGTCTCGACCGTACGTCAGATACGGCCGGAGGCCGCCCGGCGCCGAACTACTAGTACCCGCCCGCCCCCCCCCGGTTTCCAGGGCGGGGTTACACCCCGCTAAAAAGTGTAGTCTGCGACGTCCGCTCTGCCTTCTGATTTTAAGAGATAAGGAAGAATTCTATCTTTCGTTGCGGGGGGTTTTCTTCCAGCCCCCCGCACCCCCCCAGGACCAGAGGGGCCTTTGTCGCAAGGCCCCTCTGGACTCCCCTGCGACTTAGGGGATTTCGCTCCCCTAAGTGTAATTACTAAAGAGGTTG
>JAHJDS010000356.1 GCA_018812395.1 Pseudomonadota bacterium | reverse complement strand
TGTGAACCACTTCTCCATTGGCCCGGTAGGCGATGCCGGCGACCTGACTGAGGGCTCTCGGGCCAGCGACGTGTTCGGCGAATTGAACGATGGTCCGCTCCCCTTCGCCCACACAGGCCACGTCTGCCCCGTAAACCAGGGTCTCTTCGGGCAGGCATGAGGGATGCGGTCCTCCGACGATCACCGGCCGGCCGAACTCCTTTTTTAACCGCTGAACAAATTCGTACTTCAGCTGGATAAAGTCAATATAGAGGTTAACCCCCACGAAGTGGGGTTCGAACTCGGCCATCAACCGGGCCAGATCGGACCATTCCCGGCGACCGAAGGGGGCGGTCATATCCAGACACCGCACCTCGTGACCGGCCGCCTCCAGGGAGGATGCCAGGTACGCCAAGTTCAGCGGAAACTGGTCGATCTTTTTACCCCCGGAGGGGGGTTGAATAAGAAGGGCTCGACTAGGCATGGGTGTGTCCGTGTCGTCTTAACGGAAATTATGCCGCAGTCGCCTCGACACCGCGCCGTTTCCCCGTGTCAAGCCACTTTGCCGGCCCTTCGATGAAAAGGCTTGCCCTGCCACAGCCCGACCTCCCTCTGAAACGTAGAATATTGACACCGCCAACCTCGAAGTTCTAGGTTTTTTGCCGACATAAGCACACACCGCGTCAATGATCAGAAGCCGCTTGGCCGTCCTGTTGATCAAAGGGTCCGTCGATCTCCAAGTGGGGTCATCCAGCGCCGCGAGACCCGCCTCACCGCCGTTTTCTGTCCCCTCGTCTCATGATCCAGGTTAAATGGATTGATCGTGCATTGGTCGGACCGACTCGGGCCCGGCCCGTCACCGCGTCTCCGGGCGCCCTGGGGCCAAGACCGAACGCCGATCAGATTGCGACCGGGGGCGTCACAAGGGATCGAACCAGCGGATGACCTCAAAGCACTCGGCGTATTCGGCCTCCACCTGCAGGCCGCGCATCATCAGCCAGGCCCGGATCTTGTCTCCGGCCAGGTAGGGCCGGAAGTTCCGGGACTCGTAGCAGGCCAGGGCCTGGACCTTTTTCTCGACCGCCTCGGCGTCGACCAGGGAGAAATAGTCCGACCTGAACCGGAAGTTGTTCCAGGGCAACTCGTACCCCAGCAGGGAAGACAGCTTGAAGGCCCGAATCGCCTCGGCGGTGATGGTCTGGTGATCCTGATGGCAGTCGTCGCGGCTGTGACAAAACACCAGGTCGGGTTTGATCTCCCTCCGGAGTTCGAGGAGATAATCCAGAATCTCCTGCCGGTGTTCGGGGAAGGTTCTCACCTCCCAGTGGTTGACCAGAACGTTTTCTTCGGGCAGGCCCAGAATGGCCGTGGCCCGTGCCAGCTCGTACTTCTGCTCGTCCGGCCTAAAAGGGGGCGGCGTGGATTTCTCGGCCACGGTGAAAGCGACGTAGAAGACGTCTTTGCCCGCCCGAAGATATTTGGCCATCGTTGCCCCGCAGCCGGTCTCCCCATCCTCGGGGTGGGGCGCCAGCACCAAAACCCGTTGCATACTCGTCGACTCCTTGGCCGCGTTCAGTCCTTGGTGATGAAGTGGTTCTCCAGGGCCAGATTCCTGAGACCGGACTTGGCAAAGACCTGCAGGGCGTCCTCCGGAGAACAGACGATCGGATGGCCGTGCAAATTAAAGGAAGTATTGAGCAACCCCCCCCGACCGGTTTGTTGCTCGTAGCTTTGCAGGAGGCGATGGTAGCGGGAGTTGTCGGCCTCGGTCAACACCTGGGCCCGGAGGGTCCGGTCGTACGGGTGCATCGTCGCCGCCAGATCATCAACGGCCAGGTCCGTGGACTGATAGGCGTACATCATGAACGATCCGTCGGCACCGGTCGGGTTCTGGAGATACCGTTCGGCCCACTCGGCCGTGATCGTCGGCGCGAACGGCATCCAAAAATCACGCTGCTTGATCATCCGGTTGATCCGGTCGACGTTTCGGGAGTCGGCCCCATTGGCCAGAATGCTCCGGTTCCCCAGGGCGCGGGCGCCCCATTCCATCCGTCCCGCCAGGCGGGCGACGATGTGGTTTTCGGCCACGAGCCGGCCGACGTATTCGTCGATGTCCTCCCGTCGCTCGACCCGGCAGGATTCGGCCACGCCCGTTTTCTCCAGGGCCCTGGCCACGGCCTGGTTGTCGTATTCCGGACCCAGATACAAGGTGGTTAACGCCTGGCAGGCCGCTCCCGGCCGCGTTTCGTTAAAGGCGCAATACGCCGCCCCGATGGCCAACGACTCATCGCCGCAGCCGGGGCAGGCGAACATGGCCTCCACCTGCGGCAGGGCGGCCAGCCGGGCGTTGGCCTTGACGTTCATGAAGACGCCGCCGCCGCAGGCGATCCGACCCAGGCCCGTGCGCTGAACGTGGGCGCGGACCCAGGCCTCGAGCATCTGCTCGGTGTAGTCCTGGAGGCCGCCGGCGATGTCGTCGAAGCGGACGTTCTCCAGGCAGTCCCGCAGATGGAAGTAGATGTAGTTCATCTCCAACTCGGTCTTCAGCCGGAACCGCCCCCGCTCCGCGTCAAAGTCCATCAGGTCTTCAAAGACCCGCCGGGATTTGGCCCGTCCCGGACCGGCGTACGGCGCCAAGCCCATCAACTTGTATTCGTGCTCCCAGGGTTTCAGGCCCATCAGGTAGGTCACCCGGGAATAGACCTTGCCCAGGGACAGGGCCCGGTCCACCTCCTCCAGGCGCTCGATTCGTCCGTCCCGTCCGACGCTGACCGTGCCGCACAGACCGTCGCCCGCACCGTCACTGGTGAAGATGAGCGTCGGCTCGGTCAAGTCCCACGGCGCGCCGAAATAGGCCGCCGCGGCATGGGCCAGATGGTGTTCCACGACCTGGACGCGATCCGGTTCGAGGCGAAGGTGGGCCTCGATTTGTCCGAGACGGGCTTGGCGGCGCCGGTCGAAGACGACACGGTTGTAATCCTTGCCCGAGGCCTTGTCCAGACGCTGTTTGTCCAGGCCGACGCGGTACCAGGGCGAGATGTCGGTCAAATACTCCGGGGCGTGCATGAACAGGCTGGCCAGCGCGATCCGTTCCAGTTGGGCCGCCTCGACGCCCGCCTGCGACAGCACGGCCTCCACGGCCAGGCGGGGATAACCCACCTGATTTTTCCGCCGGGTCAGCCTTTCCTCGGAAATGGCGCCCACCACGGCGCCGTCCGCGATCAGGGCGGCGCTGGAGTTGTGACCGTCGTGGATACCCAGGATGTAGGTCGTGCCGCTCATGTTCGTCCAAGCACCTCGGTGTTTGTTATTCGGGGGACCGTCCCGCTCCCGGCCGCATCCAGTCGTTTTGTGACCCTCAGGGCAGGGCCACGCCGAACCGGCGCTGCCATCGACCAAAGGTCATGATCCGCCAGAAGACGCGGTCATAGGCGGTCCGGCCGTCCAGAAACTCGTCAAAACGACGCAGGACCGACCGCCGGTCGAACAGCGGCAGGTGGAGGGCCTCCTGTAACAGATCCCGAAAATCGTCCGGGATCTGCCGTCTGATCCACTCCCCCTCGGGCGGTTGAAAGGTCAGCTTGTCGGTCCGGGTCCGGACCTTCTCGGGCAGCAGGTCCCGCATGGCCTGACGCAGGAGGAGTTTGGTCTCCCCGGCCTTGATCTTGTGGTCGTCGGCCGCCGCCAGGCCGTACTCGACCACTCGCCAGTCCAGGTAGGGGAGCCGAGCCTCGACGGAGTGGGCCATGGACATCCGGTCGGCGTTGTGAAGCAGGGCCGGCAGGGTCCGCGTCAGGCGGGAGACGGTCATCTTTCGCACCGAACGCTGGCGCCGCATCGGATGAGGGCCCCGCCGCCGTACGCCGTGAGCGGCCAGCCATTCAGGCCGCAGGACCTCGTGCCCTTGCCGGGCCTGACGGGTCCACCGCCCCGGGCCCGAAAAACGATGGGGCAGCAGGCAAACCAGGATCATCTTGGCGATCGTCAGGGCGTCGTCGCCGTGGCGGTTCGACAGCCCTCGGATCTCTCTCCGCAGGCCCCCCAGGTTCAGCGCCAGGGCCAGCGACAACAGGCGGGGGCCAAAGTAGCTGTGATACCCGGCCAGGACCTCGTCCGCCCCCTGGCCGTCCAGCGTGACCGGAACCTGGTTTTCCCGGGCCAGGCGAAACACGTTCCACTGGGCGTACAAACTGGTGGTGCTCAGGGGCTGATCCTGGTGATAGACCACGTCATCGATTTCGGTCAGCATACGGCCGGGTTGGGGACGAACCCCGTGCGGCCGGACCCGGGCCGCGGCGCAGACGGCGTCGATAAAAGGGCCTTCGTCAAAGCGGGGATCGTCGAAACGGACGGAAAAGGTGTTGAGGTCCCCGCCGCCGCGTTCCCGGGCCAACCGGTCGGCCAGAACCACCAGGGAGCTGGAGTCCAGTCCTCCGGACAGGCAGAACCCCACCGGTACGTCGGCCCGAAGCCGCAGCCGAACCGAGTCCCTCAACAGCTCGCCGAAGCGCTCGATCACGGCCCGGGGGTCCTCGCGTCTCATTCGCCCGACGCGCCCCAGATCGTACCATCGCCGGGGCGTGACGGGCCGCCCCGGCCGCCACCGGTTCAGGTCAAGGCGCAGCGCGTGGCCGGCCGGAAACCGCTCCACGCCGGCGAAAAAGGTCCGGGGCGTATGGTTCCAGTCATCGTAGGCCACGAACTCGTAGGCCGCCTCGGGGTCGAGTGCCGCCTCGAAGCCGGGCAACGACGAGAGCTGTTTGATCTCGGAGACCGCGGCCAATCCCCGCGGCGAGTTCCAGGTATACAGTGGCTTGATGCCGAACCGGTCCCTGGCCAGAAACAAGGTCCGATCCCGGGCGTCGTAGATCGCCAGGGCGAACATCCCGTTGAATCGCTCCAGGCAGGCCTCGCCCCAGGCGGCGTAGGCGGCCAAGACGACCTCGGTGTCGGTCCCGCTGACAAAGCGATGCCCGGCCCGCTGCAGCTCTTGCCTCAGTTCAAGGTAGTTGTAGACCTCGCCGTTGTACACGATCCAATAGCGGCCCTCTGGATCGGACATGGGTTGACGGCCGGCCGGCGACAGATCGAGAATGGACAGCCGCCGATGGCCGAGCGTCAGCCGCCCCTCCCTCACGGTGAAGCTCTCCGCCCCGGCGTCGTCCGGGCCCCGGTGGGCGACCGACTGGAGGGCCGGGTGATCCACCGCCAGAGCGGTCGGTCCGAGATAGACCAGGATACCGCACACGTCCCGGCCCGCTAAGACCGAATGACGGCTTGAAAGTCAACAGACAAATGAATAAACCTCATGGGATCCTTGGCTGGCCAGTCCCGTTTCCCGCTTGAACGCATCCACTCCGGGACGAACACATCCGCTCGGCAAAGAGGCCGGTCAAGCACCGTCCGACAATGTACTCCGGCGACGATGACGAGGCTCGAATTACGGGAACCGATTTCCACTCGCTGTTTCTCCACTAAACATGTTCTACTCCGCAACTAATTAACTACCGAACTCTAGTCAAACAACTCACAATGTCTTAACAAACCGAACCTTCCAACCGTCATGAATATTCTTTGCAAACTTGCCTCATCTGGGTCAGAACCTATTTTCAGTTCCTTCCGGTGCCTTTTATAATCTTCGGGTAGTTGCATTTTAATTGTAAATATATCTTTAGATTGAATAACTTTGTTTGTTTCAGTATGTTTCAAGGGTAAATATTCTACCGGCACATTGGTCCCCGTGACGACCTCATTTGCTTCGTCCTCTTTAAAGCATAAAATTCTTTTTTCCACAATATTGTCGACATAATCAGTTACAATTTTTTGAATGTTTGCGGCAGTACCCCATTTCAAAATAATTAGTTTCACGGCTTCAAGCAACTCCTTTCTAACTCGGTCATTTAATACTATTTTTCCGGTGAAAATCAAATTTAATTTGCTTTCCGGAACCTCACCGCCGGCTGACACCAAGGACCTTATGTGCTTCTCACAGTCATCCGCTCTATAAAATAATTCTTCCTTTACACGTTTTTCATACTCTAGCACCACCTGCCTCAGATTCGGCTGTCCGTCGAACTGTTCTTCGGCGAGATACCGCACTATTTTTTCACCAGATAGGCCAATCTTTCTGAGGAAATTAATTAAGTCTGAGAGATAGCCGCGCCCCAGAGCGAGTTCAAGGAATAGTCCATACTTCCGTACGGTGAAATAATCAGACTCGCCAAAAGACAAAGAGCTTATTACTACTTCCTCTGCCTCGGATACTATCTCACCATCGTAGGTGCCAAATCCACCCTCCGTGGCCCGGAACAGGGTCACAAACCCGTATTTCTCTCTGGATTCCTCTGTGGCCAATGCTGTACCTGACAAAAGACGTAGGTTGTAACTATATACTCTATTGACTCCCGTAGAAATAAGTCTTTCCATGCCCGAGATGTAACCGTCGGCTGACTCGCCAGGAAAACCAAAAATCAATTCCGTAACTGAAGCGATATTATATCTACCTGCCCAATCCACGTAATCCACGAACATTTCCCAATCGACACTTTTCCTAGCAATCTCCTTTCGAACTCTTTCGTCCAAGGTTTGAAAGCTCATAGTGAATTGCCCGATGGGAGCCAATAATATCGCAATTTTTTTTACCTGACTTGTGATTATTTTCGACGTGTAATGGTACAACCGCTGCGGATATCCGTGTTCTTGGTGCATGGCAATGATTCGCTCCGCAAGGGCAACGTCTCGATCTCCTAAAATACCGACATTTTCATCGGCCACGATAAGCTTGTCACTGCGTGTCAACCGGCGAATGTAGTCCATTTCCGCAAAGGATCTCTCAAGACTGAACGCCCTTATTTTGTTCCACGATCTCTTTCCGCTAACGCAATATGTGCAGCCATACGGACAGCCGCGCATCGTTTGAATGATCGGCTCGTATCCCAATATAAGAAAATCATCTAGTAGCCCATCCAAATATGGAGATGGCAGATCGCTCAAGTCAGGAATAGCGTAGTCGCCCTTGACCATTCTACCGTCCGGGTCTACAAATGCACAGCCCCCAACCGGTTCCTTCATCTCCAATAGACTTCCATCCAAATATTTCTTTACTAGATTAGTGAAGCCATTTTCGCCCTGTCCTAAAACACCATAGTCAAACTGCGGATTATTTATTAAAAATGATTTCAGGGAAGCGTCATGATCATCTATCGAAGCTCCTCCAGCCACAGTGACCACCAATGGGAATTCCGTCTTTATTTTACCGGCACAGAAGCCCGCTAATCTCTCGGACCAGTGATAGACCGAAAAGCCGACTATGTCTGGAGAATTTTGCCGGGCCGCCGTAAGTAATTTCTGTGGATCACGAAATATCCTTACCTTTACCTCTGGAAACATTTTTATTGTTGCGGCGGCGATATATCCAGTCGCTAGTGGGACCACTCGCGGTACTGGTCCCCGACCTGTATGTGATAGCTCTGCTAGATAAATCAGCATGTGTTTCTTCCTCTTGTTATCAATTAACTGTCAGAGTTACAATTCAATTTTTTTCATTGAACATGACTCGTACAGAATTGACAGCATAACTATTTTTCACAATAGCATTATTTCATTCGAAGTAAGCCCCAGGCATCCTGCAGTCCCTGTCCGGCATCCAGGATTTCGAACTGTACCTCTTCAAGTTGGGGGCAATTTATTAAATATAACTTACGATAGTCGGCTTTCCATAAAAAATCATTATGACCGCGGTATTCCACTTCGGTCCAGTCATCGGCGTAGTATTCGTAAAAGAAGACGTGACCCCGACAGACGCGCACGATCTCCCTCATTGCGGCGGCGATGTCATCCGGTGAGATGTGGATCAGCACGCCCACGGTGTAGACCAGATCGAAAAAGCCGTCCTTGAACGGAAGGTCACAAGTGTTGCCCTCGACCAGGTTGCCCCCCGGCAGCCGGCTGCGGGCGGCGCCCAGGGCTTTGAGGTTGGGCTCCAGGCCCCACAGTTCGTAGGGGCCGTGTTCCTGGATCCACTCCAGGTGACGGCCGGTGTTACAGCCCAAGTCGAGTATCCGGGCCGGTTGCAGCCGATCGATGACCGAAGCCAGAATATGGCGTTTGTGTTCCTGGGGCGCGTGGTCGCACCGGTCGGTGTAGGCGTCGCCGAACTCGCCCTTCCATAAATCGATTTGTCTGGTCATCAGGTGCTCTCCCCAGTCAGCAAATCACCTCGTTCGTCGTTGGCCCGAGACCGCTTCAGGCCGGCGGTTCGAGCGGCGGCGGGCCGTCCAGGTACAGCCGGGCCCAGTGCTCCAGGAACAACAGGGCCCACAACCGTTCGGTGTGATTCCTTTGGCCCCGACGGTGCTCCTCGATCAGGCCCCGCAGGGCCGCCGCTTCGAACCAGCCCCGGTCAAGCGCCCGTCGGGACAGGAGCATATCCTCCAGGTGACCGCCCAGCCGCCCCCGGAACCACTCGCCCACCGGGACGCCGAACCCCTTTTTCGGCCGGTTCAATATCCGGCGCGGCAACCGGTCCCGCATCAGCCGCTTGAGCAGCACCTTGCCCGTCAGCCCCCGGACCTTGAACCGGGCCGGCAACGAGGCCATGAGTTCGGCCACCCGGTGATCCAGAAACGGCGAGCGGGCCTCGAGGCCGACGGCCATCGAGGCGATGTCCACCTTGACCAGGAGATCCTCGGGCAGATAGGTGTTGACGTCCAGGTCCAACACCCGGTGGAGCAAATCTTCGGCCCGGGAGTTCGACCAGGCCCGGCGGAAATAGTCCAGCGGGTCCTCGGCCAGGACCAGTCGCCCGGCCTCGGGCGTGAGCAGACGGGTCAAGGCCCCACCGTCGAAAAAGCCGACGTAATCCAGGTAGCGGCGCACTTCCTCCCGGCTGTTTGCGACGCTGTCCAGGAGGCGACGGCCGTAAGCCAGCCGGGCCCGGGCGGCCGCGCCCAGCGGCGACGAGGCCGCGGCCAGGAGCCCGGCCGTCAAACGGTTCAACCACGCCGGCAGCCGGCCCAGGCGCCGCCCCAGAAGCATTCCGGCGTAGCGGATGTAGCCCCCGCAGGCCTCGTCCCCGCCGTCGCCGTTGAGGGCCACGGTGACGTGGGCCCTGGTCAGCCGGGACAGGTAATAGGTCGGCACGGCCGAGGAGTCGCCGAACGGCTCGCCATAATGCCAGGCCAGCCGGGGGAGGATCTCGAGGGCGTCGGGCCGGACGAATAGTTCGGTGTGGCGCGTCCGGTAGCGCTCGGCCACGGCCCGGGCAAAGGGCGTCTCGTTGAACGGTTGCTCGTCGAAACCGATGGAAAACGTCTCGACCCGTCCCGGACTCTCCTCGGCCATCAGGGCGACCACCGCCGAGGAATCGATTCCGCCCGACAGGAAGGCCCCCAGGGGCACGTCGCTGACCAGCCTCAGCCGGACCGCCTCGCGCAGCTCGGTCTCCAGGGCCTCGGCCGCCTCCGCCTCCCGCCGGATCGGTCCCGGCGCGTAGGACAGGCGCCAGTACCTCTCGGCCGCCAGGCCCTTCGGGGACAGGACCAGTCGGTGGGCCGGGGGCAGTTTCCGCAGCCCCTCAAAAATCGACCCCGGACCGGGCACGTAGCCGTAGGTCAAATACCGGCCCAAAGCCACCGGGTCGATGTCGGTGGTCACGCCGGCGCAGGCCAGGATGGCCTTGGCCTCCGAGGCGAACAGGAACCGAGATTCGTCGTGGGCGTACCACAGCGGTTTCTGGCCCATCCGGTCCCGGGCCAGGAACAACCGGCCGGCCGCGGGGTCCCACACCGCCAGAGCGAACATCCCCCGCATGAACTCGACGCCGCGAGGGCCGTACTCCTCGTAAAGCCTCAGGACCACCTCCGTGTCCGAGGTGGTCTGAAAGGCCGATCCGCGCCGGGCGAGGTCGGCGGCCAGGTCGCGATAGTTGTACGTCTCGCCGTTGTAGACGATGGCCGTCCCGGATGCCGGATCGACCATCGGCTGATCCCCGGTCTCGAGGTCAATGATCGCCAGCCGGGTGTGCCCCAGACCGACCGACCACCCGGCCGCGGCCCGGCCCTGGATCAATCCCGGCGGCTCGGGGCCGGTCCAATCGCCGGCCACGAAGCAACCCACCCCGTCCGGGCCGCGGTGCCCGAGGGTCAGCGTCATCCGGGCCAAATCAACCAGGTCCACCGGCGCCCCGTCAAGCTGAACAATGCCGCAGATGCCGCACATGTCCTATCCGGTTCCGATCGGCGCGGCGGCCTCCGGCCGGGCGACCTCCTTCCAGACCGGGACATAGGCCAAGGCCGCCAGAATCCAGAACAGGAGCGCCGTGTCGTCAATAAAGAAGTCGTTGAACAGGTTCCGGAACAAGAAGCCGGTGACCATCAGCCAGACCATCCCGCCGACCAGCGACCTCAGGCCGGCGTCCGCCCGCCACAAGCGCCAGGCCCGCCACCACAAGGCCGACATCAGGGCGCAAAAGGCCGCCAGCCCGGTCAGGCCGGTGCCCGCGGCCACGTCCAGAAAAGTGTTGTGGGCGTGCCAGTAGAGCGGCATCAGTTTAAAGTCGATGTTGCTCCGACTGAGGGAGCCCCGGCCGTAACCGACCCCGGTGAAGGGGTGACGCAGGGCCAAACCGGCCGCGCTCAGCCAGATCTGGCCCCGCCGACCAAAGACCGTCAACGGTTGATGGACCAGGTCCGTGGCCGCCGCCAGCCCGCGGACCGGATGAAAATTTTCGTCCCCACGAATCCATTTGTTTTTCGGCAGGAGTCCCAGCCACAAGACAAAAATGACCACGACCGCCACCGCCGTCAAAACGGCCCACCACCAGCGACGAGAGACGATCAGCACCCCCAGGGGGACCAACAACACCAGGGCCAACCAGGCCGCCCGCTGGGTGGACATGATTACCAGGAAGGCCGAGGCCGCTAAAAGAAGGACGGCCGCGGCCCACCACCACTTCCGTTTCGTCGCCCGGAAAGGCAGCCATAAGAACCCGAAGATCACGACCAGGTAGGTGGAAAAGGTCCCCACCCCGGCGGCCAGGGACGGCTCGGAGATGAGCCCCCAGTGCCAGTTTGGGTTCCAAAAGCTGTGTATCACCCCGAAGCCGATCATCAGCACCACCCCGGCCCAGACCGCCGCCACCAGGCCGTAGACCTTCCACTGCTCGTCCACCGCGTGGACGGTCAGGTAGAACCAGGCCAGGCCCTTGAGCCATTCGCCCCGAAATTCGCTCAACGAGTAGCGCCAGTCCACGGCAAAGGGAATCGAAACCAGGATGCAGCCGGTGAAAAGCAGCAGGAAGGGCCAGAGTCGGGTGGGGTCGAACCGCCAGCGACCGGAAAAGGCCGACCGCAGCAACCACAACGCCAGGCCAAAGGCCAGACACCACTCCCGGACCGCGGACATGCCGGCCAGCGGCAGGGTGACAACATTCACCCACAGGACCACCTGCAGGCCCAGATCAGCCCAGGCCGAGCGGGTGCTTCCGATTGACTTGACGGCCGCGAACACGTTAGATTTAACCGACTTCATGAACGGGAGAGAATAGTTGTCCGATTTGACGCCCGCGGGAAAGCCAGGTTTCAGATGGCGAACCAGGGGGACGCTCGTCTTGTTCGTCCTGATTCTGGTCGTTGGTTTGGCGGCCGGGACGTTCAACCGCTCGGCCGCCAGGCGCTGGAGTCAGCGCCTGGCCGGGCCGGATCGCGACCAGCGGATCGAGGCCCTGGCCCGGCTGGCCCGTCTCGACCATTTGGCCCTCATCGCTCGCCGGTCAATGATCAACGCCCTCGACGACGACCGGCTGCCCGAAGACGCCGTCGAAGCCGGGCTATTTCTGACGGGGTTCGTCCCGCCCGTAGTGTCCGGTTTACGCCTCGACCTGTCCGCCTTCAGCATCGCCGGACGGGCAGCGGCGATTTTATGGCTAATCGTTCCCTTGGATTACGCTGGGTTCTCCGCCCAAGTGCGGCGTCAGCGGGCGAGCGTTCGCCGGCAGGCGGCCGGCGTGCTGGGCGCCGTCGGCGCCCTGATGCCGGCCAAGAGCAGGCCGGCCATCGATCGTCTCGAAAAACTGAGTCGTGACCCCGACCCTGACGTCCGGAGAGCGGCCTTCCAAGGACTTAAAATGATTTTGAACCGTATCATCAGCACCGGCGTACTTGGTCTACAGCGCGATGCATGCCGCCGGGCGATAAGTGAGGCCCTGATCGGCGCTGATCCCCGTCTGGCTGTCGAGGCCAGTCTTTTCCTGTTGAGGATAGGCTATCCCGAAAACATGGTCGACATGACCCTGGGTCACGCCTGGCTGGCCATGGCGGATCGGGTCACCAGCCGCCCGTAAAGGTCGAGGATCCGCCGGGCGACGACGCCCCAGTCGCGATCCCGAACCCGGCAGCGACCTGACTCACCCAGGCTCCGAGCCAATTCCGGATCATCGACCAGTGCCCCCAGGGCCGCGGCCAAAGCGGTCGCGTCTTTTTCCTCGACCAGAAGACCGTCCACGCCGTCCCGAACCAATTCCGGGGTCCCGCCCGTCAGCGTCGCCACCACGGGCCGGCCCGCGGCCATGGCCTCCATCAACGCCGTGGGCGTGCCCTCCTGCTGGCGGGGCAGCGTGACCGAGGGCAGGACGAACACCGTGGCCAGATGGAGCAGGGCGTAAACCTCGGCCGGAGACAGGTTACCGGCGAAGATCA
>JAHJDS010000355.1 GCA_018812395.1 Pseudomonadota bacterium | reverse complement strand
TATCTGCGCTGGGACGGACGGCGGACCCTGTTTCAAAACCTGGGCCACGACGAACTGGAGCGAATGGGGGTCAGACAATGAGGGCGCGAGACAAAAGCGCGGAAATACCGCCCGTGTTGAAGATCATCCTGGCGATGGCCATCAGCCATCCCGGAGCCCGGGCCCGTTTAATCGAGTCAGGTGCCTTGGACTGGCTGGCGGAACGTGTGGGGTGGCTGGGACCTGTGGTCGAAGCGGTCAAGGACCTGCATAACTGGCCACTCGGTGGGGGGTGGCCCAGCGACCTGTTCGACTACCCAGGCGTGTGGGACCTGCGGCACGACCTCGTTGCCTGTGGCCAGCTGTGGTCACGCGTGGTCTACGAGGACGGCCTGGACATCGACGAGTTCATGGACCTGCTGTTCCCCGCGGACAGCGAAGACATGGAGGCCGCCACTGCCGCCCGGCGAGGGGAGCCGCACCGGCGGACGACGGACCCGAAGGTGGTCCGGCTTTTTTCGCCGGCTGGAAGTGGGCGCGGAGAAGGAGTTGGTAAATCATGATCAGACTCGGATCAGTGGCCGCGGCGGTCACGTTCTACTTCGAGCGGATGGCCGCCGGCGACGCCCGGGCCCTGCCGCTCGAGCCCAAAGAGGACACCCACGCCAAATGGACCCCGAATCCCGCACCCTTCCACGACGCCCTGCTCCTGGTGGGCGTAATCGGCCGACTGCTCCGAACCGAGCCCTGGGTGGACGGCCAGGGGCGCCGGCACCGCCCGCTGCTCAACCGGGATGACCTGCGGCTCCTGTTCGAGGTCTACGCCAGCCCGGGCGGGACCACCCGGCGGCTGGCCCTCGATCGGGCCCAACGGCTGGCCGACGTCGAGATCCGCCTGGCCCGGGCCATGCTCGCTGGGGGCGTGATCCGGGCCGACCAGCTGCTCGACGGCTGGGCCGAACTCCGGGAGTACGTCGGGGCCGAACCGCAGACGCTTCGGCGGCTGGTGCGTCAATACCCGCTCCGGCGACTCGGGGGCCGGAAGTTCAAGACCCTCATCCCCTGGGTGGAGGCCTGGATCGACGACCTGCCGCGTGAGTGGCGGCGTAACTGGCGGCGCTGGGGCCGGCTTCAAGAGGTGGCGGCATGAGCGTTGGCCAACCGACAACCGATTTGATGAACTGCGTCACGTTCCACGTGACACCCTGGATCGGCTGCACGCCCACGTCTCTGGATCAGGTCGAGAACCTGGCCCAGGCGGACGTTAAAGCGGTTTGCCGGGAGCTGGCCGGCGGTGAGGTGGTCGAGATGGATCGGATCGAGCGGGCGATCACCGAGTACAACCTGTGCGTCAGGCGTATCAAGGCCCGGCTGACACCCGAGTAAATGATTCTGGTCCGAGAGTATCCGGAGAGAGAGCCGCTGTAGAAGGAAAGAATAGGGCCCGGCTGCGTCACCAACCGGGCCCAAGAGATGAAAATCAACCAACGACTAACAGGAGGTTAACGGGACCGAAAAACGGAGTCAAGAAGAAATGCCCAGAAAAAAGCGGGTCGTGGTGGATCGGGAATCATTTCTGCACGGCCTGGAGGAAATCCAGACCTATACCGGCCTAGGTCCGAACAAGTTGCGAAGCTTGATTGCGCGGGGCCAGTTTCCTGCTTGGAAAGAGGGGCGTACCTGGCTTAGCACCAAACAGGCCTGCGACGACTGGGCGGCGCGACGGTTAAAGCGGGAACGGGGTTGACACCGTGATGTTACGGGGCGCAATAAAGCGTAACGGGGCTTAATAAAGCGTTAGGTGAGCTACCGTGAGGTCAGCTTGGCTTGACTTTTGGTCGCTAGGCCCTCATGCTGGGATTATCGTTGGGGGTCGCTCGGGGAGAAGAGGCATTTCCCCGGGCGTTTCTCTTTGGTTCGGGGGCGCATTCATGGTCCGGCATGACGTCAACTTGCCTCAGGAAAGCATCGCCGAATACTGCCGAAGCCACCACATTCGCAGGCTGGCGCTTTTCGGATCGGTCCTGCGCGATGATTTCGGGCCGGACAGCGACGTGGACATCCTCGTCGAGTTCGAACCCGGCCACGCGGTCGGGATGCTGAAGATGGCGGGCCTGGAGTTGGAGTTGACGGAGATCGTCGGTCGCGAGGTGGATCTCCGCACCCCAGCTGAAATCAGCCGCTACATTCGGGATGAAGTGCTGCGGACGAGCCAGGTTCAATACCCCCGGACGTGATCGCCTGCCTGGTGAACCAGGAATAAACCGAGTTTGACCCCGGTCGGCACATCCGACCGGGGCTTTTATTTATCGTAGATCACCACCGCCGCGGCCCCGGCCGGTCGAGGTCCCTCCCGATCGGTCGGGGCATTTTTTCTTGGGTTGAGGCATGGCCCGCAGCGAACCGTTCCGAGACAAGGCCTACCTGGCCTACATCCGGCTGCAGCCCTGCCTGGTCTGTGGGGGAGCGAGAGGCCCTTCCGAGGCCCATCACGAGGACAACGGCGGCAAGGGACTCAAGGGCAGCGACTACCGGGCCCTGCCGCTGTGCTCCATTCATCATCGGGAGCGGCACGACACAGGCCAGCAGACTTTTTGGACCAGGAACAACCTCGATCCCCGGGCCGAGATGCTCCGTTACCTGGAATGGTACCTGGTCTACACACTGACCGGCCGGCCGCCCAAGTCTCCGAGTCGCCGGCCGCCAGAGCGGCCGGGATAGCAAAACGTTGGTCAACCAACAAATAAAAACCGAGCTGGTGCCTATTGAACAGCTTCAGGCGGGCGTATTGTCCTGGCCTTCGCTCAAGGCCTTCTTGGCGG
This sequence comes from Pseudomonadota bacterium, assembly GCA_018812395.1. Lineage (GTDB taxonomy): Bacteria > Desulfobacterota > Desulfarculia > Desulfarculales > JAHJDS01 > JAHJDS01. Next base: position 1,729 of record JAHJDS010000355.1, on the reverse strand, counting down.
CCTCAAGGAGAAAGGCAGAGCGAGTATATCCATGCCGCTTAGCGTGGGCATCGATCTTGTGAAGGGCATCCTCGGGCAGGGTGACGTTGATCCGTTTATGCCTGGGCGACAGAAACGACATGTCGATGTCGACCATGACCCAAATCCCACCTGCATACTGCGGATCGTTGAGAAGTTCTTCGAGGGCCGAAGCCTCGGGAATGGGATCACCAGGCTCCAAGTGAACCTCGACGGCCTCCTGAACATTGGAGATCGCCTCATCCAGGGTATCGCCGGCGGTGAAGCATCCGGAAATATCCGGGATGGTGACCCCAAAGGAACTCTTGGCATCCTTATGGATTACGACCGGAAAAAGCATCAGTCCCTCCATTCCCAGCCGGCCTGCCGGAAAATGTTCCGGAGCGTGCCGACCGGGATGTCCTTTTTTGGGTGCGGAATGGTGACGGTACGGCCAGTGTCGGGATGCCTGAACTTGTGGTGAGAGCCTTTGGTGCGCACGTGGATGAAACCGTTAGCCTTCAGTCGCTTGACGATATCCGCACTGTCCATGTGTGTATAATACACACTGCGGGAACTCGGGTCAAGTAAAACAGAAAACGTTGGTCAACCAACACCTGAACCGCCGGACCGGTCACCGACCGACTTTTTTATAAACGTCCTGCCGGTGGCCGATCCTGACCACCAGTATCAGCAGGATGTCATCGTGGACCTCGTAAATAATCCGGTAGTCGCCGGTCCGCACGCGGTAACGGTTCTTCTGGCCCTGGAGTTTTTCGACCCCTCTCGGGCGGGGTGTCTTAGACAGCGATTCTATCTTGGCCGCGATTCGCTCCTTGACGGCGGCCTCGAGCTTGGCCAGTTCCCGGAAGGCGGCAGGCCTCAATTCAATCCGATAGTCCATTTAGGACAGGCCGAGTTCGGACTTGGCCTTCTCCCAGGGAATGGACTCCCCGGGCTCCCGCAGGGCGGCGTCGGCGGCCTCGTTGTCAACCAAGTCCTCCAGGCGGCGCAGAAGCTCCAGGTCTTCCATGGAGATCAGGGCGGCCACGTTCTTGTCCCGTCGGTGAAGGATGATCCTTTCACCGGTGTAGGCGACCCGGTTGAGGATCTCGGCGAGTTCCTTCCGGGCGTCGCTGGCGCTAAGGCGGGTCATGACTTCTCTCTCGTGTACGTTAAGGACATGTTGTCTTTCATGTACAATATGGCATGGCCGTGCCTGATTGTCAAGTGTCTTTCGTAGCCATCAAGTTGGTCGATGATGGCCGGTAACTCCATCACGTAAGGAACGGAAAAGGAAGGGACGAAGGGGAGCGCGAACTCCCCCTCGTCGCCCTGGACGATTGCGCGTCCAAAGCAGGCCGAAACCCCCTTCCGGTGTGCGGTACCGCACGGCGTGAACACTATCACGAAGGGGGCGACGGCTTCAAGGGAGGTGCGTCGTCTTGTCCGAATCCTGGAAAAACCGCATTGTCGGCCATGCCGAGGTCGACCCGCGTGAACTACTGGCCAACCCCTTCAACTTCCGGGTCCATACCGAGAAACAGGGCCTGTGGACCACGGCCAGCCTGAGCGAATTAGGCTGGATAGATGAGGTAAAGGTCAACAAAAGCACCGGCCACATGGTGGACGGTCATTTCCGGGTCGAGCTGGCCATCAAGGAGGGTCAGCCCACTGTCCCGGTGACGTATCTGGACCTGAGCGAACAGGAGGAAAAGCGAGCCCTCGCCAT
>JAHJDS010000038.1 GCA_018812395.1 Pseudomonadota bacterium | reverse complement strand
CTCGGGCGGCATGATCGTCCTGGACGATGACACCTGCATGGTTGACATGGCCCGGTACTTTATCAGCTTCACCACGGCCGAATCCTGCGGCAAGTGCATTCCCTGCCGCGAGGGCACCAAGGCCATGCTCGAAATCATGGACCGCATTTGCACCGGCCGGGGCGAGGAGGAGGATCTCGACCTCCTGGAGCGGCTGGCCCGGGGGGTCGCCGACGCGTCGCTGTGCGGGCTGGGCCAGAACGCGCCCAATCCGGTGCTCTCGACGCTCAAGTATTTCCGGCACGAGTACGAGACCCATATTCGGGACAAACGCTGTGGACCCGGCGTCTGCATGGATCTGGTCACGGCCAAATGCATCAACGCCTGTCCCCTCGAGCAGAATGTCCCCGGATACCTGTCGCTGGTGATGGAAGGGCGATATGAGGAGGCCATCTCGCTGATCTACCGGACCAACCCCTTTCCGGGCGTCTGCGGCCGTGTCTGCCCCCATCCCTGTATGGACGTCTGCCTGCGGATTCAGACGGACGAGGCCCTGGACATCGCCCGCATCAAGCGCTTTGCCGCTGATAAGGCCCGGGAAAGAGGGATCACCGTCAGCCTGAAGAAGGCCGGGCCCAAGGACCAGAAAGCGGCCGTGGTGGGCGGCGGACCGGGCGGCTTGGCGGCCGGGTATTACCTGGCGCTGATGGGTTATCGGCCGACCATTTTTGAGGAGCTTCCCCGACTGGGCGGCATGCTCCGTTACGGGATACCGGCCTACCGTCTGCCGCGGGACATTCTGGATCAGGAGATTGACTTCATCCTCAAGGCCGGCGTGGAGGCGAAAACCAACGTCAGGATCGGAGTCGACCTATCCCTCGAGGAGGTTCAGAAACGATACGACGCCGTCTTCATCGCCGTGGGCGCTCATCAAAGCGTCGCCATGAATATCCCCGGAGAGGATCTGCCGGGCGTGAAGGGAGGCGCCGAGTTTCTAAGACAGGTCGAGTTGAAGGAGGCTCCGCCGGTCGGAAAAAGGGTCGGCGTTATCGGGGGCGGCAACACGGCCGTGGACGTGGCCAGGACCTGTCGGCGCCTGGGGGCCGAGGTGACCATCCTTTATCGGCGCACCCGGCGGGACATGCCCGCGTACCAGGAGGAGATCGAGGACGCCCTGGCCGAAGGCGTCGATCTCAAGGAGTTGGTGGCGCCGGCGTCCATTCTCCGGACCGACTCGGGACTGGAACTCAGCCTATATGAATGCGACCTGGGCAAATTCGATCGCGGCGGCCGCCGCAGACCGATCCCCGACAAGGATCGTGTCGTCACGGTGGAATACGACACCGTTTTCGCCGCCGTCGGCCAGGCGCCCGACCTTTCCTTTTCGTCTTCGCTGTCCATCGGCCGGGACACCATCGGCGTGGATCCTCGAACCATGGCGACCGACGTTCCCGGCCTTTTCGCCGGGGGGGACGCGGTGACCGGACCGGCCCGGGTGGTCGATGCCATCGCGGCCGGACGGCGGGCCGCCGGGGAAATTGACAAGTACCTGGCCGCCAAGAGAAACGGCCGACCATACGTCGAGCCGGCCGATGATTTCGGCGTCACGATGAAAGTCCCGGCCGAAACTGTCGAACGGGGCCGGCCCGCCGCGCCGAAGCTGTCTCCCCCAAAGAGGATAAAGGGTTTCCTTGAAGTGGAGTCGGGATTTGACGAGAAAACGGCCAGGCAGGAATGCGCCCGGTGTCTGAGATGCGACGTCAAGGAAATCCAAGCTTGATCCGTGGATCGGGACCGGGGACTCAAGCGCGGCGTCGGCCGCGGGGGAGGCCGAAAAGGCGCGGGGAGCTTAGACGAACCTGGAGGGACCGTTAATGGAACAAGATACCATTCGGTTTACAATAGACGGCCGAGAGGCGGCCGTCGCTTATGGGACGACCGTCCTCGAGGCGGCCCGCCGGCTCGAGATCTGGATTCCGACCCTGTGCGATAACGATGCCCTGGAGCCCTACGGGGCCTGCCGGTTGTGCCTGGTCGAGATCGAGGTCGGGGGTCGGCGGCGGCTGACGGCCAGTTGCGCCTATCCGGTGGCCGAGGGGCTGAAGGTCTCCACCCGGACCGAACGGGTGCTGGCCAGCCGGCGGCTGGTGGCCGAACTCCTGCTGGCCCGCTGCGGCCAAAACGAGCCGGTGCGGGAACTCTGCGCCAAACTGGGCGTCACGGACACGCCCTTTCCGACGCGGGAGGAGGACTGCGTCCTGTGCGGCCAGTGCGTCCGGATGTGCTCCGAGCGAATGAGAATCGGCGCCATCAGCTTTATGGGCCGCGGCGAGTCCAGAAAGGTGGGCTCCCCCTTCGGCGATCTGTCCGAGACCTGCCTCACCTGCGGGACCTGCGAGTCGATCTGTCCCACCGGGGCGATCACGGCCAAGTCCTCGAGCGGCCGGGAGCCGATCCTCCTGGGCAAGGAGTTCAACGAGAACCTGAACTGGCGCAGCAACATCGACATTCCGTTTCCGTCGGCGGTGCCCCTGGTGCCGAACCTCAGACGGGACAACTGCATCCATTTCCAGGTCGGAGATGACGCCTGCGGGATCTGCCAGGCCACCTGTCCGGCCGAGGCCATCGACCTCGACCAGACCGACCGCGAGACCGAGGTCGAGGTGGGGGCCATCGTCGCCGGCCCGGGCCTGGACCGTTACGACCCCAGAGTCCGGGGAGAGCTGGGTTTCGGCCGTTACAAAAACGTGGTCACCTCGATCCAGTTCGAGCGGATCCTGTCCGCCTCGGGGCCGTATCGGGGCGAGGTCCAGCGACCCGGGGACGGCCGGCACCCCCACAAGGTCGCCTGGCTCCAGTGCGTCGGGTCCCGTGACCGCAACAACGCCAATCCCTGGTGTTCCTCGGTCTGCTGCATGTACGCCACCAAGCAGGCCGTCATCGCCCAGGACCACGTGTCCGGCCTGGAGACGGCCATCTTCTACATGGACGTCCGGGCCTACGGCAAGGGTTTTGACCGCTACTACGAGCGGGCCAAGAACGAGCACGGCGTGCGCTATGTCCGGTCGATGATCTCCCGAATAGTCGAGGATCCGGCCAGCGGCGATCTCGAGGTCCAGTACTTCGACGACGCCGACGAACTCAGGCAGGAGACCTTTGACCTGGTCGTCCTGTCGGTCGGCCTGGTGCCCCGGGAGGGGACCCGGGACCTGGCTCGGATTTTGGGTGTGGACACGGACAGTCACCTGTTCTCCGGCCGAACCGGGCTCAATCCCCTCCGGACCTCTCAGGAGGGGATTTTCGCCTGCGGCACCTGGCTGGGGCCTCAGGACATTCCGGACACGGTCGTCGGGGCCAGCGGGGCGGCGGCCCATGCCGGCGAGCTTCTGGCCGAGGTCCGGGGCACGGAGATCACCCCGGCCGTGTTTCCCGAGGAGCGTGACGTCAGTGCCGAAGCGCCGCGGATCGGCGTCTTCGTCTGCCACTGCGGGATCAACATCGGCGGCGTGGTGGACGTGCCCGGCGTCATCGAGTACGCCCTGGGGCTGCCCCAGGTGCAATACGCCGACGAGTACCTGTTCACCTGCTCCACGGACGCCGGCGACAAGATGATCGAGGCCATCCGGAAGAACGACCTCAACCGGGTGGTGGTCGCCTCCTGCTCGCCGCGGACCCACGAGCCGATGTTCCGGGAGCGGCTGCGCCACGCCGGCCTGAACCCCTACTTGTTCGAGATGGCCAACATCCGCGACCAGTGCTCCTGGGTCCACCAGGCCGATCACGACCGGGCCACGGACAAGGCCCGGGATCTGGTTCGGATGTCGGTCGCCCGGGCGACGCTTCTGGAGCCATTGCGTCAGTTCCCGGTGCCGGTCGACCAGACGGCCCTGGTCATCGGCGGCGGTGTCGCCGGGATGACCGCCGCCCTGTCCCTGGCCGAACAGGGCTTTTACACCCACCTGGTCGAGAAGGACGGCCGGCTGGGAGGCTTCGCCCTGGGACTGGGGAGGAGTGTCGAGGGGTTCGACATCCAAGGTTACGTTAGGGGCCTCATCGACCAGGTGACCCACCACGGCAACATCCAGGTTTACCTCGAGACCGAGGTCGAACAGACCGGCGGTCACGTGGGCTCGTTCGTCACCCGGATCAAAACCGGCGACAAGACCGAGAACCTGAGCCACGGCGCGGCGCTCATCGCCACCGGGGCCCAGGAATACCGGCCCGAGGAATACGACTGCGGCCGGGACGACCGGGTCCTGACCCAGCTCGATCTGCACCAGGCCCTGCATGGCCTGGGCGGCGACGGCGATCCGCTCGTGGGCGTGGGCGACGTGGTCATGATCCAGTGCGTCGGCTCGCGCACCGAGGACAACCCCTACTGCTCGCGCATCTGTTGCTCCCAGGCCGTGGGCAACGCCCTTCGGATCAAGGAACTCAAACCCGACTGCGAGGTGACGATCCTCTTCCGCGACATGCGGACCTACTCCCTCAAGGAGTTGTTCTACCAGGAGGCCCGGGACAAGGGGGTTCGCTTCATCCGCTTCGATCCGGACCTCCCGCCCCAGGTCGATTCCGGCCCGGACGGTCTGTCCGTCAAGGTCTTCGACCAGATCCTGCGAGAGTGGATCGCCCTGCCGGCCGACCGCCTGGCCCTGGCGGCGGCGGTCCGCCCCCGGGACGACCAGAAGGTGTTGGCCTCGCGCCTCAAGCTCCCCCTGGACGCCGACGGCTTCTTCATGGAGGCCCACCTCAAGCTCCGGCCGGTGGACTTCGTGGCGGCGGGATTCTTCATGGCCGGCACGGCCCACGGGCCCAAGTTCATCGAGGAGGTTATTTCGCAAGCCAAGGCGGCCGCCTCCCGGGCGGCGACGATTTTGGCCCAGAAGGAGTTGATGGTCGGCGGCGAGGTGGCCGTGGTCGACGCCGAGAAGTGCGTCGCCTGCCTGACCTGCGTTCGGAGTTGCCCCTACTCGGTGCCCCGGGTCAACGAGGAGGGGGTGGTTGACATCGACCCGGCGGCCTGTCACGGCTGCGGCATCTGCGCCAGCCAGTGCCCGCGCAAGCTGATTCAGGTCCAGCACCACACCGACGCCCAGATCGTGGCCAAGGCCGTTGAATTCTG
>JAHJDS010000354.1 GCA_018812395.1 Pseudomonadota bacterium | reverse complement strand
CGCCGCCCGTCACCTGCCGGGCAATGTATTGGGCCCCGGCGATGAACCCGTTGGCGTAGGCGATCTTGAATTGGAGATAAGGTTCGCGAAAGACCAGCCCCACCTGGCCGTACACCAGGGCGGCCGTCACGGCCACCAGGGCCGCGGCCGCGGCCGCCACGAGCCAGCTCCGGAATCTCATTTTTCCCCCCTGTGCTGGAGTCCATCCGCCCCCTCCCCTGGAGACGGGGCTTGGGGTCGCGATAAAAATCTACCGCACAACCACGGCCCACGCAAATGATTGGCGCTCCAGCCGGATATCGAGCCAGAGTCAGGCGGACCCCGGAGGGACGATCCCCGGCCCGTATTCTGATTGTCTCCGGCAACGACTCCGGTATATTCTGTCTCCAAGGCCGCTTTGTCTCCCCGCCGAATCGAGGTGGTCGCCATGAGGTTGATTGTCCTGGGCTCTGGCACCAGCGTCCCCCGGCCGGACCGGGGCTCGCCGGGCTACTTGGTCCAGGCCGCCGGCCGGGTGATCATGCTCGACCTGGGGCCCGGGTCGCTCAGGCAACTGGTCCGGGCCGGGTATGGCCACGACCAGGTGGACGCCGTGTTTTTCAGCCACTTTCACCCCGACCACTGCGCCGACCTGATCCACTTCCTGTTCGCCGCCAAGTACGGGCCAGGGTATGCCCGCACCCGACCGGTCCGGGTGATCGGGCCGACCGGCCTGAAAAACCTGCACCAGGGCCTGGTTCAGGCCTTTGGCCCCTGGATGGAGCCCGGGCCGGGGACCATCGAGTGGATCGAGGTCCCGGCCGAGGATCCGCGGCCGATCGAGGTCAAGGACGTGACCCTTTGGCCGGGGCCGGTCGATCACACCCCCGGGGCCCTGGCCTGGCGGATCGAGGCCAAAGGCAAGGCCCTGGTCTACACCGGGGACACGGATTGGTCGACCAACCTGGTCGAGTTGGCCCGCGGGGCGGAGGTGCTGCTGGCCGAGGCGGCCTGCCCGGAAGGACAAAAGGTCCAGGGCCACCTGATGCCCTCCGAGGCGGCCCGAATCGCCGCCCAGGCCGGCGTCGGCCGGCTGATCCTGACCCACTTCTACCCGGAGTGCGACCCGGAGTCGGCCGTGGTCCAAGCCGCCGGGTATTTTCGCGGCCCGGTCACGGCTGCCACCGATCTGATGGTCATTGATCTCTAAGGAGGGTTCATGCCTCACCTGATTCGTCGCCTAATGCTGACCGGCGTCGCGGCCCTCCTGCTGGTCGCGCCCCAGGCCTGGGCCCAAAAAGCGCCTAAAGTGTTCATGTGGCGGGCCGTCAGCCCGACGGCGACCCTCTACCTCCTGGGGACCCTGCACTTCGGCCGGCCGGAACTCTATCCCCTGGACCGGGCCATCACCCGGGCCTTTGACCGATCAGCGGTCCTGGTGGTGGAGGCGGACGTTTCGCCGGCCCAGGTGACCCGTCTAATTCCCAAGGTTCTGGTCCTGATGACCTATCCCCCGGGCGAGGACCTCAAATCGAACGTCTCGGCGAAAACCTTCAAGATGCTCCAAGCCTACTGCCAAAAGGCCGGGCTTGACCCGGGACCCTATTTAGGGCTCAAGCCCTGGGCCCTGGCCGTGGTCCTGCCGGTAATGACCATGAAAAAACTGGGCTATTCGGAGACCCGCGGCCTGGACGTGTATCTGTTGAAACGGGCCAAGGCCGCCCGTAAAAAGGTGGCGGCCCTGGAGTCGGCCTTGAAACAACTGAAGATGCTGGCGGACATGACCAAGGCCCAGCAGGAGGCCTTCTTGGCCCAGGCCCTGGGAGAGACCGGGGCCGTCAAGAATTTTTTCAGGTTGGTCTTTGCCGCCTGGCAGAGGGGCGACGCAACGGCCATCGAGCGGCTCATGCTCAAGGCCGACAAAAAGATGAAGGACCCGCGGGTGGGCCCGGTTTACAAGAGGATCATCGACCAGCGAAACAAAGACATGGCCGCCGCGGCCAAAAAATACCTGTCCCTGAACCGGACGGTCTTCATGGCCGTCGGGGCGATGCATTTGGTCGGCCCCAAGGGACTGGTCATTCTCCTTCGGAAACAGGGCTTCAAGGTGGTCCAGGTGGGGGCCCAGGGCCGGCCGCCCCGTTAACCGGAGACCGGGGGCCCGGCCCGCGGACCGACCATCTCAGACCACCAGGGAGGAGGGAAAAATGCGCATCACCCGAACCATCGGCCCCCTGGGCCTGGCCCTGGCCCTGTGCGCCACCCTGGCCCTGGCCGGCCCGGTCGATGACTACCGGGCCGGGATCGAGGCCGCCAAAAAGGGGGATTACAAGACAGCCATCATCCTCCTGGGCCGGGCCATCAAATCAGGCAGATTGCCGCCCCGGATCCTGGCCCGGGCCCATCTCCACCGCTGTCGGATCCACACCGATCATTCAGGCCGACTCCGCCTGGCCCTGGCCGACTGCCATCGAGCCGTCAGTCTCCGGCCCGACTGGGCCCGGGCCTACTTCCACCGGGGCAACGTCTACCTGGACCTGGGGCGTCGCCGACGCGCCGTGGCCGACTACACCCGGGCCATCAAGCTCGACCCCAAGGACGCCGACGCCTACGACAACCGGGGGTGGGCCTATCAGGGTCTGGGCCGCTACCGGCCGGCGGTCGCCGACCACCGGCGGGCCATCGCCCTGGCACCCGGGGATTACAGCGCCTACAACAATCTGGCCTGGCTCCTGGCCACCTGCCCGGAGAAGCGATTCGTGAACGGCCGGCTGGCCGTAGCCCTGGCCCAAAAGGCCATCCGGCTCCGACGCGAGCCGTCCACCCTCGACACCCTGGCCGCGGCCTATGCCCGGGCCGGCCGGTTCGCCCTGGCTATCAGGACCGTGACGCGGGCCATCGCCTTGCTGACAGCCACGAAGGGGTATTCCCGGACGCGCCTGGCCGACTAACAGCGCCGGTTGGCCGCGTATCGGGCCGGCAAGCCCTGGCAACAAAAACCCGTCACCAGGCCTTGACCAACTCTCATCAGGGTTGAGTGTCGCGGGGAGGTGAGGGGCGGGGCGGATCAGTCCGCCTTCCGCCAGGGGACAAAGGGCAGTTTCTTCTCCGGCGGGGGCGGCGTCAGGGGCGGCGGCTTGACGACCGGGGTCGTCTTGGGCGGCGGCGGCACCGGGCGGCGGACCGTAGTCCGGGGAGGGGTCGTCGGGGAAGGCTTGGTCACGGCCCCAGGCTTAGGCGCCGGTCCGGCCGCTACAGTGGCCGCCGGTCGTTTCTCCAGACCCGCCAGCCGGTTGAACACCGACTTGAAGGTGTAAGAATAGTCAAAGACGTAGGTGACCTTGACGTAACGCTGGCCGTCGCGGGCCCAGATCTCGTGGACGAACCGGGTCGGGTCGAAGCTCATGTCCGTGAAGACACGGTAGGTCACCTGCTCGCCGGCCTTGACCACCTTGTCAAAAACCACCCGGCCGCCGGCGCTGATCCGAAGCCGGTATCGCCCGGGCGGCGAGACGATCTGGCCGACGCACTCCAGGATGAGCCCGTATCCCTTTTTGAGGCGGACGTGTTTTTCGTCGGGATTGCCCTGGCCGTCCAGCATGACGTGGACGTCCTGGCGGCCCCGACCCGTGGGCGGCACCCCGACCAGGTCGAGGATGTAAGGCAGGGCGAACCAGCCCCCCACCACCAGCACGGCCAGGATCACCACCAACCAGACCAACCGCTTGAACCACATGGCTAATTGTCGGTTTTAGCGGGGATGTCTGTCAACACATTCTGTACTCAGGCCGTTGGTGACGCGATTTCCGTGTTCATCAGGCGGTCACACCATCACGGGGGCACTCCCGGGAGAAAAAATCATCCCGCCGGTCCTTCCGCGTCTATTTATGCAAGTCGACCCTGACCGTTCATCCGGATGAACGGTCAGGGTCTTTGAGCCGTCAGTCCATGCCCATCTTCTGATACCGGTAGCCCTTGTACAGGGGCAGCATGTCCAGGAAATGGGCGGCAGGGACCGGCTTCTTGTTCGGCCCCAAGGAGATTTGTCCGCTCTGCCCCAGGGGCCAGCGGCTGTACCCGACCGCCCCGCCCGGTCGAAGCTCGGCGATGAACACGTAGGTGCCGATGTTGTTGTCATACATCTCGGCCACCGGGCCGAACATCTTGTGCTTGAACACGATCTTGGGCCGCGGCGCCCGCCAGGTGGTCGGATCGTCGTTCTTGAACCGCGCCTTGAGATGGGCCACACTCTGTCGCAGCGTCGCCAGGAAGACGTCCTCCGCCGTCTCGCTTTTTGAAGTAGTGACGTTGTCAAAGTAGTTACGCGAGACCGGCAGGGCGGCCTTGGGGCCGGCCAGGCAGCGCAGGAAGAGCCCGAACATGCGGCTGGTGACGCTCTTGAAGCCGGTCAGTCCCTGGAACTCGTCGGCAAAGGTGGCCTTGATCACCCGGGGCAGCCAGTCGCTGAAAATG
>JAHJDS010000353.1 GCA_018812395.1 Pseudomonadota bacterium | reverse complement strand
GCCGAAAATCCTCCCCCGGGCCGCGCCGGGGTTGAACATCAGCACGCCGCCCAAGACCTCGTTACAGACGTGATGAGTATGTCCGAAGACGATGCAGTCCACGTCCTCGAATTTGCTTCTGACCTTCTTCATCAGCCCGAAAGGCGACCCCCAGCCGTGGATGAGGCCGATCCGCTTGCCGCCGATCTCGAGGATCTCCTTTACCGGGAGCCGCCCCCTCAGGTCGAATTCGTCCATGTTGCCGGCCACGGCCTCGATCCGGGAAAACGGCAAGGCCTCGAGCACGGCCGTGGTGACCAGGTCGCCGGCGTGCAGCAAAAGCTCGCAGCCCGCGCCGAGCGAGGCGACGCGGTCGAGAAAGTCCTGGTCCGGCTCCCGCATATGGGTGTCCGACAAGACCGCCACTTGAATTGTTTGCTCAGTCATAGCTCCACCAACTCGACGTCACCGCCGGCGGCCAGTTTTTCCCGAAAAACGGCCACCGCGCCGGTCACGTCCTCTATTCCCAGTCCCCATTGCAGGGCCGGCTGGAGATCGGCCGCTTTTTTTATCCGGTTGCCCATGGCCGTGGCCACGGCGTCGGCCAGGGCGGCCGAGGGCGACCACACGGTCACCGCGTCGGCTCGGCCGAAGCTCGTCGAGTGGCCGACCGTGCCCGACGAGGTGCAGACGGCGAAGGGTGTTTCGCTCCCGGGCAGGGCCAGGCCCAGCCGGCCGCTCAGGGGCGAAGCGCCGGCCCACAAGGCGACCGTCACCGTTCGGTCCGAACTGATAAAGACATCCCCCCCGTTTTCGACTATCAACCGGGGGCTGAGCGGCAGTAAATCCCGGCCGACCGTCTCGGCCACGGCCCCGGCCACGGCGGCCATGGGCCCTACCCCGGCCCTGGCCCCGGCCCGGATCATCAGTTGGACCACTTCCGGGGCCATGGGATCGGGCGGCAAGGGCGTCAGGGCGTCCAGAAACCCCGGGGTCCGGGCGGCGTAGGTCTCGAGCTGGCGCCGCCGCTGGCGCAGGGCCTCCAGGGCCTCGGCCGTCAGGTCCCGCTCGGCGGCGATCCAGAGATCCGATTCCTTGACCGACACCCGAAACCCGACCAGGCCCTCGGTCGACACCAGCCGGCGGTAACGCCGCTGTTCATGACCGGCCACGAGGCTCACCGCAAAATTGTAGCATTTTTTCCCGCCCCCGGCGCCGGACCGAACCCGGACGATCAGCGCCGCCACCGGGGGCGGTGACGGTCGACCCGACGTCCGGCCGGGGATTGCCCGTTGATGTGCCGGACATAGGCCCCGATGCCCAGGGCCACCCCCAGGGCCAGGCGACCCAGGTAGGCCGAGTTGATCAATCGCCGCCGCTCGACCGGGCTGGAGATGAAGCCGATCTCGACCAACACCGCCGGCATCTCGGCCCCCATCAACACGAAGAACGGCGCCTGCTTGACCCCCAGGTTCCGGACCTGCCGGTAGCGCCGGCGCAAATGACCGACCATGCCTTTTTGGATGAACCTGGCCAGACGGTTGGATTCGTTGATCTTCGAGTTGAGCATCAGGTCCTGAAGGATCATCCGCAGATCGCTCATCTTCCGGGTCGAGGTGGCGTTCTCCCGGGCGGCGACACGCATCGCCTCCTGGTCGGTGGTCAGGTTGAGAAAGTAGGTCTCAATGCCGCGAATCGACCGGCTGGGATGGGAATTGACGTGCAGCGAAATGAAGATGTCCCCGGCCCAGGCATTGGCCTTGGCCGTTCGCGCCTCCAGGGCGAGATACCGATCCCGTCGCCTGGTCAGGACGACCTGGAGCCCCAGCCGCCGTTCGATCTGACGTTTGAGCAGCCGGGCCAGGTGGAGGACGATTCGCTTTTCCCTGACCCGGCCGTGGATCGCCCCCGGGTCCTTGCCGCCGTGTCCGGCGTCGATGACGACCCGCCGGATCTTGAGCCCCAACTGGCGGGCCAGGCTCCACTGGCGCGGTTTGACCCGGGCCCGGCCCGGGGGGACGCGGGGTCGGGCCGGATCAGGGCCAACGTCCGGCCCAGGCACCGGTCGCTTGGCCTGGCGACTGGAAAAGTCGACCACGATCCGGAACGGGCCCTCCAGGGCGAAGACCTGAAAACGGCGCAGCCTTTTCAGATCGAGCACCACCCGGACCGTGCGGCGATCGAATTGGGCGACGCGGACCTGCCGGAGGAGACCATGGTCGATCTTGACCCTGGGCGCGACCCGGGGAGTGGTCCGGGCGCCGTGGACGTCGATGTACAGCCGATGGAATTTCGCGCTTCGGCCGGGCAGCAGGTGATGCTCGAAGTCCGCCGGCCGGTCCAGGTGGATCACCACCCGGGTGTAGTGACGGGTGGTCCAGTGCCGAACGCGGCTGACCAAGGCCGGTCCGGAAGCCGTCTTGGCCCGCGGGGCGGAGTAATAGCGATTGTGGGGCAGCTTGACCGCGGCCGCGGGGCCGCCCCCTTGGACCGGGGCCTCCGGGACGGTCTTGGCCGGCGGCCGAGCCGGGGTCGCGGGTTGGGGCGGCGCCTTTGTTGGCGGGGGCGAACCTGCGGGGCGGCTCGGTCCGGCGGTCGGGTCCAGACGGGCCCTAATCGTTTTGAGCCGTTCCCTGG
>JAHJDS010000352.1 GCA_018812395.1 Pseudomonadota bacterium | reverse complement strand
CTATGACAAGCCGATGATCTTCTATCCCATCCAGACCCTGGTCAACGCCGGCATCGAGGAGATCATGGTCGTCACCGGCGGCAACCACGCCGGCGATTTCTTGAAGCTCTTAAGCAACGGCCACGACTTCGGCCTCAAACACGTCAACTACACCTACCAGGAAGGAGAGGGCGGCATCGCCGCCGCCCTGGCCCTGACCGAGCACTTCGTGGCCGGCGACCGGGTCTGCGTCGTCCTGGGCGACAACATCATCGAGGGCAATATCCGATCCGCCGTCGAGGCCTATCTCCCCCAAGAGGCCGGGGCCAAGATCATGCTCAAGGAGGTGCCCGACCCCCAGCGCTTCGGGGTGCCCGTCCTCGAGGGCGACCGGGTGGTCGAGATCATCGAGAAACCACCCACACCGCCCAGCTCCTACGCCGTCATCGGGATCTACATGTACGACCAGGGCGTCTACGATCTCATCCGGCCGCTCAAGCCCTCGGCCCGGGGCGAGCTCGAGATCACCGACGTCAACAACGCCTATATCGACCGGGGACTGATGACCTACGACGTCTTGGAGGGCTGGTGGACCGACGCCGGGACCTTCGAGTCCCTGCGGCGGGCCTCGAACCTGGTGGCTAAGACCGGGGCCAACAAGATGTCACCGTGAAAAAGGAGACCGTCGCCTATTTTTTTTCCCGATCCATGCCGTCTCTGACGGTCCGGTAGATCTGTCGCCAGGTCTCGTCGAAGTTCTGGGGCGAGATCCGGTTGGTCTCGATGAACTTGATGGCGATCTCCTTGACCACCTTTAAAATAATTTCATCCCTTTTTTCCACGAAAAACCTCGGGGCGCGGGGTCGAGGTGCGTCCCCGCCCATCGGAAGAAGGCGGTTTTTCTGATCGGGCGGGGACCACCTGGAGAAGAACCGGAGCCCTCCCCCGGAAGAACTATATTACAATGGGACGACCAGGACAACATTTTAGTCGGAGGCAAGGCCGTCGTCGCCGGCGGCGCGAACCGTGGCCGACGACTTGACACCCGTCGAAACGCCACGCTAGCCTGATCCCAGAACTCCGTAAACCCCGGGACCGGCCGTTGACCCAGACGCGCATCAACATCCTGCCCGAAATCGTGGCCAACCAGATCGCGGCCGGCGAGGTCATCGAGCGGCCGGCGGCGGTCTTGAAGGAACTGCTGGAAAACTCCCTGGACGCCGGGGCGACCCGGATCGAGATCGAGGTCGCCCGCGGCGGTCGCAAGCTGGTCCAGGTCAAGGACAACGCCGCGGGGATGTGGCCCGACGACGTCTTGCTGGCCCTGGAACGTCATGCCACGTCCAAGATCGCCGTGGCCGAGGACCTGACCCGCATTTCCTCCCTGGGCTTTCGGGGCGAGGCCTTGCCGTCCATGGCCTCGGTGGCGCGACTGACAATTATGAGCCGACCGCCCGAGGCGGAGACCGGTTTTCGGGTGGTGGTCAACGGCGGCCGCATCCAAAAGACGGGCGAGACGGCCATGGACTTCGGGACCATCGTCTCGGTGGCAGATCTGTTCTTCAACGTCCCGGCCCGGCGCAAGTTCCTCCGGCAGCCCTCGACCGAACTGGGTCACCTCCAGACGGCCTTCATCCGCCAGGCCCTGGCCCGGGCGGATGTCCACCTCCGCCTCTCGGCCGACGGCCGGCGGTTGCACCTCCTGCCCGATCAGACCCCGGCCCAGCGCGTCGCCGCCCTGCTCGGACCGGAACTGGTGCGGCGAGGGGCCCGGGTCGACCTGGACCACGGGCCGCTGCGGGTCACCGGGTTCATCGGCCCGCCCACGCTGACCCGGCCCTCGGGCGGCGAGGTGTACACCTTTCTGGGCGGCCGCTTCATCCGCGACCGCCTGGTCAACCACGCCCTGTTCGGCGTCTTTCGGGGACTGCTGCCCCGGGGCCGTTTTCCCGTGGCCGTGCTGTGGCTCGAGATGGACCCGGCCCTGGTGGACGTCAACGTCCACCCGACCAAGGCCGAAGTCCGTTTCCGCCGGCCGGACCAGGTGTACGAGGCCGTGCAGACGATTGTGGCCCGGGCTCTGGGCCTGGCCGGGCCCGCCTCGCCGGACGCCGGGTCGCCCCCGGCCGCGGCCTTCTCCGGGGAGGCGTCACCAGGGCCGCCGGCGTCAGGGGTCGTGTCCGAACCGCCGGTCGGGGCGGCGGCTTCGGACCAAAGGGCCGACGGGCCGTCGACCGTCGGGGACCGGCCACCAGGGCCCACCTCCCGGCCTTGGTGGTCGGCGCCGCGCCGCTCGCCGTTCGAGGGACTGGCCGTCATCGGCCAGCTCAAGGCGGCCTATATCCTGGCCGAAGGGCCCGAGGGCCTGGCGGTCATCGATCAGCACGCCGCCTACGAGCGACTCAACTTCGAGCGACTCAAGCAGGACTACCGCGCCGCCGAGCCGGCCCGGCAACTGCTCTTGGTCCCGGAGACGGTCGAGCTGGCGCCGCCCCTGGCCCGACTGGTCCTGGACCGGGCCGCCTGGTTCGGCCGGCTGGGGCTCACCCTCGAGGGCTTCGGCGGCGCCACGATCATGGTCAAGGCCGTGCCGGCCGCGCTGAGCGGCGCCGATCCGGCCGACCTGATCCGCCGCCTGGCCGACGTCCTGTCCGAACTGGACGCCGCGCCCGGCACCGACGAGTTTTTCCACGAAATCCTGGCCGAGATGGCCTGTCAGACCTCGGTCCGGGCCGGCCGCCGCTTGTCCTTGGAAGAAATGCAGGCCCTGGTCGACGACCTGGCCGGTCGCGGTGTGGCCCCCAGTTGCCCCCACGGCCGACCCTTCTTGTGGGAAATCGACCTGGACGAGGTGGCCAAGGCCTTCAAACGATGATCGCCGGGGTGTCAGCGGGCCGGGTGTCGGACGCCCGGCTGGTGGTTCTGGTCGGTCCCACGGCCGTGGGCAAGACCGCCGCGGCCATCCACCTGTCCCGAAAGTTCGACGCCGAGATCGTGGGCGCCGATTCGGTCCAGCTCTATCGCCGGCTGGACGTCGGCTCGGCCAAGCCCACGCCCTTCGAGCGCCTGGCCGTCCCCCATCACCTGATCGACGCGTTGTGGCCGGACGAGCCGTGCTCGGCCGCGGACTACGTCGCGCTGGCCGACGCGGCCATCACCGATATCCATGGCCGGGGCCGGCGGGTGGTGGTCGTCGGCGGCACCGGCCTCTACCTTCGGGCCCTGCTCCACGGCCTGTTCGCCCTGACCGAGGAGCAGACCGCGGCCGCCCGCCGCGTTCGGGCTCGGCTGCTGGCCGAGGAGGCGCGAGAGCCGGGCCGGCTCCACCGCCGTCTTCAGGAGGTCGACCCCGTTGCCGCCGCCCGGCTGTCGCCGGCCGACACCATCCGGGTCAGTCGGGCCCTCGAGGTCCTCGAGGCCACCGGGCGACCGATCTCGGAACTCCAGGCCACGACGCCGGACGCGCCACGCTACGCTCACCTCGTCATCGGCCTCGATCGGGCCCGGGAAGAGCTGTACGTCCGCATCGACCGCCGCTGCCGGGCCATGCTGGGCCAAGAATTTTTCGCCGAGGTCCGCGATGTCCTGAACCGGGGCTACGATCCGGACCTGGGGCCGCTCCGATCGTTGGGCTATCGGCATCTGATCGATTTGCTGTGGGGCCGGGTCAGTCGGATCGAGATGGAACGCCGGTTTCGGCGCGACACCCGGCGCTACGCCAAACGACAGTTGACCTGGTTCCGCAAAGATGACACCATTTGGTGGTGTCATCCGGACGATCTGGCGGCCCTCGTGGAGCGGACCGGCCAGTTCTGGACCCCCTGAGGGGAAGAGAGCATGAACTTCAAGCTGCCGTGCATCATCATGACCCTAGCCTTGGGCCTGATCTGCCAGATCGGTCCGGCCGCCACGCCGGCCGTGGCCGCATCTCGAAGCGGGCCGGTCCTGGGGTGGGCCACGGTCGTGCCGCGCAACATGGTCCTGACCGAAAAGGCGGCCGTCACCGACGCCCTCCGGCGAATCGTCGCCGCCGAGGTCCGGCGCATCCTTCGGCCGGACGTCTTCGCCGCCCGGCTGGGGGCCATCGCCCGCCAGGTCCTGGCCCGGCCCGAACGTTTCATCACCGCCCATCAAATCGTCGGCCGCGGTCGCGGCGGAGGCGGTTACCAGGTCCTGGTCGTGGCCAAGGTGGACGCCGCGGCGCTCAAGAAGTCCCTGGGTGACCTGGGTCTGCTGGTCTCGGCCAGGGACGTGCCGCCGGTCTTGATCCTGGCCGCCCAGCGCGTCGGCCAGGAACCGATGCAGTACTGGTGGGGCCAGCGCCTGGCCAACCGGCGCCTCTACACCGCCCAGCGGGCCTTCGAGAACGAGATGCGCCGGCTCAAGGCACAGGTCCGACCGGCCGATCGGATCAAGGTCCCGGTGGGCCTCCGGAGGCTGCTGCTGACCGATTCCCAGGTGCGGCGTATCGGGCGGTTGGCCAAGGCCAAGGTGGTCATTTTGGGCCGGGTGATGGTCCTCGATGTCGCCGGCCGGGCCGGACCCCGGGCCGAAAGGTCGGTCACCATTCAACTCAAGGCCGTTCAGGTCAAGACCGGGGCCCGGCTGGGGGTCCGGACCTACGTCGGACGGATCAAGGCCGGCGACAAGCTCTCCGCCGGACTGTCCCGGGCCGCGGCCGTGATCCTGCCCCGGCTGGTCAAGGACATCCTGGGCCGCCTCTCTCAGGCCACCGGGCCGACGCTGAAGGTCCAGGTCATTCTGATCAACATCACCGACGTCGAGGACATGTACCGCTTCGAGACCGTGACCCGGGCCTTGGCCATGGTCAAGAGCGTCTCCCAGGAGGGGGTCGGCGCCGGCCGGGCCGTCTTCACCGTGGTCGTCCAGGGCAACCTGAACGACCTCCAGACGCAACTGTTGGCCCAGGATTACCGGACCTTCCTCATCTCCACCAAAAAGACCGGGGACAAGCAGCTGACGGTGACCATCGTGCCCAAGATATGAGCCGGGGTGGGGGAGACGTTCGGTCAATAAACCCGGGTTTCATGGGGCGGGAGGGCAGGTTTGGGCTTGACACCGCTCCCCGGAAATGGTAATCATCTAGATCGTTTTAGGCACGTAGCTCAGGGGGAGAGCGCTACCCTGACACGGTAGAGGTCAAGAGTTCAAATCTCTTCGTGCCTACCAGTTACTCCTGAGCTTCCCGCTCAGAAGGGTTCGGGCGCGGGGCAAGGTTCCCTGTTTCCCGGGCCGGATTGGCAAAATCGCTGGTTCGGGAGCCGATTTTGTAATACACTGGGTGATGGTCGCCTCACCGTCTCACGTTGCCGCACCCAGGCTTTTAGGGGCGCGGTCCTTAGGCCGGGCCTTATCCTTTTAAGAGAAAAGAGAGGGAGACAGACATAGCAAAACGAGTGAACGTCAATCGGAGCATCAGGGCTTCAACGGTCCGGCTGATCGGCAATGACGGCGAGCAGATGGGGATCATGGCCTTGGATCAGGCCCTCTCTAACGCCGAGGAGCAAGGCCTGGATCTGGTCGAGGTGGCGCCGGGCGCCGATCCGCCGGTTTGCCGGATCATGGATTACGGCAAATACAAGTACCAGCAGAACAAGAAGGTCAAGGAAGCCCGGAAAAAATCGTCCAGCGTTCAGATCAAGGAGGTCAAGTTCCGGCCCAAGACCGACGACCACGACGTGGACACCAAGATCGGTCACGCCAAGCGGTTCCTGGCCAAGGGCCACAAGCTCAAGCTGACGATCATGTTCCGCGGTCGGGAACTGGCCCATCCCCACCTCGGCGAGGAGATGCTGCGCCATGTTTCCGAGTTGCTGGCCGAGGAGGCGATCATCGAGTCGGGACCGAGCCGTGAGGGGCGGCACATGTCGCTGATCATGGCCCCTCGGGCGAGCGCGCAGGCGCCCAAGACCCCGACGCCGGTCGATGACCCCGCCGAAACGCCGGTCCAGAGCCCCGCCGAAACGGCGGCCGAAAGCTGACCGCCAGGGTCTCCCTCGGTTGATCAACGGGGCGTCACTCGGACGCCACCACACGCCCG
>JAHJDS010000351.1 GCA_018812395.1 Pseudomonadota bacterium | reverse complement strand
CTTGCAGCACTTCTCCATACATTTCCTCGTCAGGAACGGTGAGGAATATCCGGGCGATCCGATTTCTGATATCCAGCTCTTTGGTAGACTCCCTCAGCGCCTCCTCGGCCTGCTTGCGATGGGTGATGTCCAAAAAGGTCACGACCGAGCCGACGACCTGATCGTCCTGCCAAATGGGATAGGACCAATATTCGGCCGGAAAGCTGGTACCATCCTTGCGCCACAGGACCTCGTCATCAACGTGCGTGCCTCTTCTTTCTTTGAAGGCTCTGTAAATGGTACATTCCTTCTCAGGGTATGGGGTGCCATCCGGACGGGTGTGGTGGGCTAGGTCATGCATGTTCTGTCCGAGGAACTCGGCCTCCGAGTCGTATCCCAACATCCGGAGGCCGGCCGGATTGCAGAAGGTGCAGTTTCCCTGAAGGTCCAGCCCATAAATGCCCTCGGCCGTGGAAGAGAGTATAAGCCGTATCTGCTGTTCCTTCTCCTGAATCGCCTCCTGGCTCTGTTCCAGTTCCCTGAACATCAGGCCGTAGGGTTCTTCCAGACCGGTTTGGATGATCGCCCGGTAGACCAGGTAAAAGGCCACGATCTTGAAAAAATGGCCCATCGTATTGGAAAAACCATAGACACTGATGTAAAACGTGAATGCCAGCTCCGAGCCGATGGTCAGGATTATGGATGCGGCCAATAGGCCCCAGACGCGGCGTTCGAAATGGCCGCGACGGAAGTAGAGGGCCACGAGCGCCCCGATGAGCATGGCCGAGATGACGTACTCGCTAATCACCTTGAACCAGGTCAGGCCCTGGCCTTCGACAAAACAGACCGGGAAGACGTCCCACCAGAATACGGCGGCCAGGACAAGGGAAAAGACCACCGCATAGGCGGCGGCCACCAGTCTGAGATTGATGTGCCGGCCCAACAGGAATGGAGCAATCAAGAGCGAGACGGCCTGGAGGGAACGAGCGGCGATCCAGAGTTGGGTAGACAGGTTGCCACCGGAACCGGTGAACACACCCATGCCCTTGTAGGCCAGCATGTGGATGAAGTCAAGGCCGGCCACGAACAGGTAGGCCACGGCGATGAACAACAGGTAGTTGTTGTCCATGAAACGCCGGGCGTTCCAGACGACCATGAACATGCCGCCGGCCACGACGATGCTGAACAGCTCGGCCAGGGAGTGGAAGAGCAGATAACTATAGCGACTGGTGATGTATAGTCCGATCAGGACCACTAAGCCCAGGAGCAGCCCCAGATATCGTTTGGTTCGGGCCGGCCCTTGGTCGGCCTGGCCGGCCAGGTGGCTTGAGCTGGCGCCGTCCTGGACCATGGTCATCCAAATCCTCCTGGGCCCTGTCCCTGGCCCGGCCCGGGTTTTAGTCGTGTGGTGCCCCGGGAGGCGAGGCCGATCGACCCCGGATGTCAGGTTCGGTCGAGCCGGAAAAATGGGTGCGATGGAGGCCAGAGAGGGCTGAGAACCGGTCAGCCGAAAGGAGTCCGTTTAATCCCCGGCATGGGGAGTCGCCGGAATGGGAACTCAGAGGACGGTTCAGGCCTGAAAAGCCTCGTCAGGTTGAGTGCTCCAATCCCTCTACCCCCTGCAGAGCATTGATAGTTCGGACACGAAGTTTGGCGCGGAGTAATCTCCTGGCCGCCGCCGCCCTGGGGCGGGCGAGTTGGTGCACCCGCTCATCCCGAGCCGGACAATACCCCAAAGTTCGAATGTACTTTATTATATCATCTATATCAGAGGGCGCCCCCCCTGGGAATAATAATTAATTGGTACATAATTGGTATATTGTTGCGGCCAATTGTAGGGCGGGAGGCACATCAACGCAAGGGCTGGCGTCAAATTAGGGACTGAAGAAAGGACTGCAGGTTGACCTTATGGTGGGCAATGCCCAGCTTTTCCCTGATTCGTTGGCGATGGGCAAAGACCGCATTGGTCGAGACGTTGAGCACATTCGCGATTTCCTTGGTCGATTTGCCCATCCGGATCATGTTGGCCACCTGCTGCTCGGTCGGGGTCAGGCCCTGGGAACTGGATGACCAGCGGCGGCCGTCCACCAAACCGATGCTGGCCAGATTGGACTCGATTATCTCCAGGTAGGTTTTCTGCCCCATGTTCAGCCGGCCCTCCTTGAGCTTGTCAAGATAAGGCAGAACAAGTGTCCTCACCGTTTCAGAGATCTCTTCCCGCAGGCCTTCCTTCTCCTTCATCCTGTGCTCGAGGAGCACCTTGAGGGCCGTGTTGGCCTCCTCCAGGTTTCGGGCCTTGTCCGAGATTTCTTTCTCTTTCTCGCGCAGGACCTCTTCGATCCGTTGGCGTTGGATGTAGGCGCCGATCAGTGTGGCTGACGTCTGAAGGCGCCTCTTGGCCAACTCAATGATGAAGGGCGGCCGGGACTCATAGGCTGCGGCCTGGTGGCGTAGCTATTCCATGTTCACGTTGTAGCGCTCGGCGATTTCTACCAACTTGGCCGGGTCAAGGGGTGGATCGCCGTAGCCAAAGTTGATTGAACCGACAACCTCGTGGCCGGCGAAAACGGGCAGGGCGAATAACCTTAATCCACCGTGACACTCGACATCGACCGTCTGTCCTGTTTCAATGGCTATCTTGGAGGCGTCCGTCCAGCAGGACTCATGGCATAGCCATTTTCCGCTCCGAAGGGCGGCATTATTGTCCTCGGTTCCGCACAGCCGGCGTGAGGCCTGGTCCAAGAGCCGGCACCAACCTGATGAGAAGATCCCCAGGGCGTAATCCCCGTTCTTTTCGTAAACAGCCGTCGAGGTCTCCAGCAAGTCGAGGTAGTCTCCGGCCACCTCACTCAGGATATCTGCTCCCACTGCTTCGAGAATCAACCGAGAGGTGTTAAGTTTGACCAGGCTTCCGTGGGCCGGCTCGTAGCCCCTCCGTTTTGTTTCCGGCCGCCCTTCATCAACTAGGTCTTTGGTTAACAGCCACTCAAGGCGGAGAACGGCCTCCTCGGCTCGTTGGCGGGCGGCGGCCTTCTTTCGCAGTTCTTTGTTCTGGAGGCGCAACTCAACCAGTTCTGCCAGAAGTTCTTCCCTGGTCTTGTCCTCGTCTGTCATTTCGGCCTCCATGTACCAGGACTGGCCACGCTAGCAATCCGAGGGCTGGTGCAAATTTTTGTCTCCATTCTATTCCGACAGCCAGCTATTGTACAGGACTTGCCATCGTGGACGCTGTGAGCCTTGTCCCCGATGGCTGGCCAGATTCAGAGGCGGCCATGGATGGCGAAAGGACCTCCCAGGCCAGTCTTCTGCGGGGCGGGTGCCGACCGTCGACGTCCCGCCACCATCAGAGCGGCAGACCGGTCCGGCCATTCGTACACCTCAGCATTATGGGGTATCAATTGGTCTTGAAAGCGCATATCTCCCATTTCGCGCCAGACATCAATGAGGCAGTTTTTTTTGAGCCAGATCATATGTCGACAACTGCCAGTACCTTGCGGAGTCAAACTATTTGCCATGAGCCACACTCCGTGCCAACCCCCAGAAGTGGAGATATAAAGGGCCTCTAATGACTCCCGCCAGCTTCCAACAAGTCAAGATTGGCCCATCACCTTGAACGAACTTCGGGCATGATTTTGCTGAATTTGGACCCCCTTTTTCTTCTTGCTGTCCCGCCCGTCCATACCCTAGCCTAATAACAGCACTACCCACCGGGAAGCCCGGCCGCCAGCCCGCGGCGGTGAGCCGCGGATGGCCGGAGTCAACAACACACCGTCAGCCGCAGAAGTCGGCGACGTCCGACCGATCAAAGGCCTCTCCGTTGAGGAAGTGGCCTCTTGCCTGGGCAAATCCCAAAAGTGGGTCTATCGGCACGCCCTGAAGCTGGCGGGGACTAAAATCGGCGGGTCCTGGATCTTCACCGTGGAGGGCTTGAGGAATGCCCTACAAGGAAATGAGGCGGGGCAAAAAGGTCTGGGTCGGCAAGGTGATGGTGAACGGCGACCGGCGCCGGAGGGTCTGCGCCACCCGGGCCGAGGCCGTCCAGTGGGAAGCCGGCGAACGCGAACGGCTCAAGAGGATATCGAACGGGCCAACCGACACGGACTTGTTGACGCTCTGCAATCGGTACCTGGACTACACCCAGCCCCGCGTCACGCCCAAGACCCTGGACGAAAAACGCACCCTCTGCCGGATGATCCTGACCGAGTGGGGCAACCCGCTGACCGCGGCTATCACGCCGGAGATGGTGTCTGATTATCTGTCAGGTCAAGCCCAGGTCCGCTCAAACAACGCCGCCAATAAGGACCGAAAAAACCTCTTGGCCCTGTTCACCTGGGGCCAGAAGATCCTCGGCCTGCCCGATAATCCGGTCCGGGCCATTTCTCCCCTGCCCCACCAGCGCCGAATGCAGTACACCCCTCATCAGGAGGATGTCCTAAAGGTCCTGGCCGCGACGACGCGGACTGAGCGGGTAATCCTGACTTGTTACGTGCAGACCGGGGCCCGACGCTCGGAGATTTTTCGGCTGACCTGGGATGACGTCAATTTTCACAATCGGACTATCACCCTGACCACGCGCAAGACCAGGGGCGGCGAGGTGCGGCGTGACGCCTTACCCATGAGCGAGGAATTGTACTCCGAGCTCAAGTGGTGGTTCCAGTACAAGGATCGTCCCTTCAGGGACCAGCCATTCGTCTTTGTGTGCGATCACCCCGGGCCGAACTACGGCCGGCCGTTCAAGGTCAGGCGGAAGTTTTTGAAGGGGTTGTGTGGGCGGGCGGGGGTGAGGCCGTTCGGGTTTCATGCTTTGCGGCGATTCGTGGCCTCGTATCTGGCGGATAATGAG
>JAHJDS010000350.1 GCA_018812395.1 Pseudomonadota bacterium | reverse complement strand
GCCTTTGGCGCCACGGGCCTGGCCCAGTTACTCACCCGGACCGGTGACGAGGTGGCCGTGGCCGTGTTCAGCCTGCAGCGGGGGATTCTGCCCATCCCCCAGGGAATGGTCTTCATCCGGATGCGGGACGAGGATACGGCCGCCAATTTCCTGCCCCAACTGGTGGCGGTATTGAAGCAGCATCGGTTGCTCCGTGGTTTCGTCTTCGGGACCCGGGAGCTGGCCAGGCGGACGGTCCCCTACGTGGTCGTTCCCCTGGTGGGCGAGGTCGGCGCGGCCCAGATCGGCCCCTATCTGGTCCTGGCCAACAATATGGACCTGCTCCGGGCCGTGATTCGGGGCCGCCGGGGCGAGGCGACACCGGCCTGGCGTCAGGCCCGGGCGGTCAGCCGGCCTTCGGACTTGCTGTTCGTGGACGTCGCCCGGATCCTGGCCCTGGTCCCGGAGGTGGTGCCCTACGTCACGCCTCGTCTGAAGCTGGGCCGACCCGAAATCGAGTTGTTGATGGGGATGACCACGGCGGGCGTCGACGTTCTCTCGTTCCTGCGTGGGGCCACGTTCTGGTCCCGGTGGGAGGCCAAGAGTTCGACGCTGGTCATGGGCCTGCGCCTGACGCTCGAGGATCACCGGGTGACCACGGCCTCCCTGGCGAAGTTCTTGCGGTCGTATTTCATGGCCGTCAAGGCAGGGGTCGAAGGTCCCCGCCCGGTCAAGGCCCCCCAGCCGAAATAGGAACACGGGGCCGGTCATCAAAGATAGGAATTGGTTGCGCCAAAAAGGTGTTTTGGTTAATATTCGTGGATGATGGACGCCCTTGACCAGTTCATGGCCCACCGCCGTCTGGCCCGAGAGTACGCCCGGGCCGAGTTGACCCCGGAACAACAAGACCTGCAGCGCGCCGCCCGGGAGTTCGCTTCGGCCGAGTTCCCGGGGGTCATTACCGCCGACCCGGCCACGGAAAAGACCTTCCCTCATGCATTACTGGCCGCTTACGCCGAGTTGGGAATGACGGCCGTGGACGTGGCCGAGGAGTACGGCGGGGCCGGCTACGGTTTGACCGAGAAGGCCCTGTGCATCATCGAGGACTGCCGGGCCGATTCGACCATCGGCCTGGCCTTCAGCCTGGTGAGCATCATCTCCGACGTGCTGGCCATTGTCGGCGACGAGGAGCAAAAAAAAAGATGGCTGCCCCTGATCGTCGAGGGCCGCTGCTTCCCGGCCATCAGCCTGACCGAGCCCGATCACGGCAGCGATCTGACGAGGTTCAACACCCGGGCCGAAATAGACGGCGAGAAGTTCGTGCTCGACGGCGTCAAGGTGTTCACCACCTACGGCCTCGAGGCCGATTACTTCATCGTCGCCGCCCAGACCGACGCGTCGGCCCCGGACTACGAGGGCTTTTCGACCATCCTGGTCGAGCGGGACCGACCGGGGGTCGGCGTGGCCAGTCTGGGGGACAAGCTGGGCATCAAGATGACCACGAGCGCCGAGGTGGTTTTTTGCGGCGTTCGGGTGCCGCGGCACAACCTGGTCGGCGAACTCCACCGGGGCATCGAGACGCTGAACCGGTTCTTCGCCAAGTCCCGGGTCAAAATCGCCGCCCAGGCCCTGGGCGTGGCCCTGGGGGCCTTCGAGGCGGCCTTTACTTACGCCACCCGGGAGCGCCGGCAGACCGGCCGCTTTATCGGCGAGTACCGGGCCGTGGCCGAGATGCTCGACTTCGGCCGGGAGGCCATCGCCCGGATGTGGAAACTGCTCCTGCGGGCGGCCCGGAATTACGACGCCGGCGGCCCGTTCGACCCGACTTTCCTGGCCGCCCTGGCCAAGCTCGAGTGCTCGAACCTGGCCGAGCGCGTCGTCCGCCTCTGCCTCCAGATCTTCGGCGGATACGGCTACATGCGCGAGGGCAACCCGGCCGACGTCGAACGACGCCTGCGGGACGTGGTCATCACCACCATCTACGAGGGCACCAACCAGATCATGGAGGCCATCATCCGCGGCCACTTGCGTCAGAACCCCCATGATCGGCACCTGATTCACTGGTAAGGCGGCAGTGGCCGCTGGTAATTCGCGATCCACGACTCGTGCGGCAGTGGCCGCTGGTAATTCGCGATAACCGACTCGTAAGGGCTTTACTATTTTATCCGCGCTTGCCGGCGCCACTCCGTCGGTGCCGCGGCAGTGGCCGCGCGTAATTCGCGATGAACGGTTGTTAGGACCTTACTTGGTCCTCCGCGCTTGTCGGCGCCACTACGTTGGCGCCTGCGTTTTACATAGTGGGGCTAGTGAAACTAGGGAGGTAAATATGGATCGGGATCAACTGGTCGGGATTATCGGACGGCGGCTCAATCTATCCCCCGAGGACTGGGCGCGGGTCAGGGACGAGCCGCGGTTTCAGCGCCTGTTCGACAGCGCCCAGGCGGCCTCGAAGTACCGCCTCGTGGCCGAGGTGGTCGAGTCGCAGGGCTGCCACTCTGGCCACGAGGTCGGCCAGCGGTTATACTTTGATTCGAGCGCTAATCTGTTGACCGATCAGGCGCCGAAGCGGGTGTGCATGTTCCTGACGCCCAACCTGACGGTTTGCCTGAACGCCTTTTTCGAAAACCTGATGAACGGCCGGGACCCCAACGAGATCATCTTCAACCGCACCGCCTGCTTTGACGTGGGCCCGGGGTGCGGCGGCTGGGGGCGCGTCGTGCTCGAGGTCCGGGCCGAGGAGAGAGTGTGACCATAGTCAAGAAGCTGGCCGGGCTGGTCCTGGTCGTCGTCGGCCTGGTGGTGGTCGGCCTGGCCTTTTGCCTGCCGGGGGACGCCTCGGCCCCGACCTGAGGCTCCAATTACGGGCTCGCCGTGGCGGGCCTGGGCTTAACGGCCTTGGGGGGGATGCTCCTGTCCCGGCGGCGGGGCGAGGGCGATTCCACGGACCGGGATTCGTGATCCCGGCCGGGGGTGATTGATGAATCCCACCGACGTCGAGGTGTTGACCCTGTCCCTGGGCACGACCAAGGCCTTTGCCCTCAAGGGCGACCGGGTGGTCTTGGTCGACGCCGGCAACCCCGGGGACGAGGGGCGCATCCTGAAGCGTTTGGGCGCGGCCGGGATCGAACCCGACCAGTTGTCGCTGATTCTGATCACCCACGGCCACGTGGACCACTTCGGCGCGGCCGCCGCCCTCAAAGAGGCCACCGGCGCGCCGGTGGCCGTGCATCCCGCCGACGCCGACGTCTTGCGCCGGGGATTCAATCCGCCGGTCAGGCCCACCGGGGCCACGGGCCGATGGATGAAGCGCCTGATGGGACGTTTCACCCCGGGCAGCGGGCCGCCGGTCGAGCCGGACGTCTTTTGGACGGGGAGTCGGTCCTGGACCAGTTCGGGGTGGGGGCCCGGGTGATCCCCACCCCGGGTCACACGCCGGGCTCGGTCTCGGTCAGTGTGCCCGGCGGGCCGGTGATGGTCGGGGATCTGATCTTCGGGGGAATTTTCCGGCCGCGCCGGCCCGGGTGGCCCTGGTTCGCCGACGACCCCGATCAGGTCCGGGCCAGCATCCAGCGCGTTCTCGACCTGGCCCCGTCGACGATCCTGGCCGCCCACGGCGGGCCGTTCGCGCCGCCCACGGTCAGGCGGAGGTTACGGGCCGATACCGCTTAAAACTCCCCTTCCTTGACCAGGGTCAGGAATGACTTGTTGTCCGGGTGCTTGGCCAGGGTCTGGGCCATCTTCTCGGTGGCCTGCTCGGGCCGGAGCTTGAGCAGGGCCCGGCGGATGAGGGGCACCGTCGCCCGCTCCAGTTCGTCGAACAGAAGCTCTTCCTTGCGGGTGCCGCTCTCGGCGATGTTGATCGCCGGCCAGACGCGCCGGTCGGCCATCTCCCGGGACAGGGACAGCTCCATGTTGCCGGTGCCCTTGAACTCCTGAAAGATCAACTCGTCCATGCGGGAGCCGGTGTCCACCAGGGCCGTGGCGACGATGGTCAGCGACCCCCCTTCCTCGGTCTCCCGGGCCGAGCCGAAGATCTGCCGGGGGACCTCCATGGCCTTGGCGTCCAGGCCGCCGGTCATGGTCCGGCCGCTGTTCTGGGCCTGGTTGAAGGCCCGGGCCAGGCGGGTGACCGAGTCCAGGATGACGAACACGTCCTCCCCGGCCTCGACCCGGCGTCGGGCGGCGGCGATCATCAGGGTGGCGATGCGGCGGTGATTGGCCGGTTCCTGGTCCATGGAACTGGCCACCACCAGGCCGTCGATGGACCGCCGCATGTCGGTCACCTCCTCGGGCCGCTCGTCGACCAGCAGGGCGATGACCTTGAGGTCGGGCTGATTGGTGGTCATGGCCTGGGCCATCTGCTTGAGGATGGTCGTCTTGCCCGTCCGGGGCGGGGCGACGATCAGGCCCCGGGCGCCCCGGCCCAAGGGGGTGACCAGGTCCACCAGGCGCATGGTCACCGGCCCGCCGGAGGTCTCCATCCGGAGGCGCTCCGTGGGCGAGACGCTGGTCAGGTTGTTGAACTTGGGCAGCCCGGCGGCCTCGGCCGGGGGCAGACCCGAGATGGTGATGACGTTCTTGACCGCGTGGCCGCCCCGGGCCCCGGGCCCGAGTTCGGCCTCGATCTCCTGTCCCGGTCTCAACCGAAACCGCTTGATCACGGCCTGGGAGATGTACGGGTCGTCGGGCGTGAGCTGGTAAGCCTTGTCCTCACTCCGCAAGAATCCGAAACCCTTGGTGGACAGATCCAATAAACCGATTGTCGTGCTCGTTTTTGACAATTACCGCCTCGATATTAACTGGAACCGCGCGACGAGGGCCGTCCCCTCGCCAAGTTGTATTTCATGACGATCCGGCCAGGGGGCGATGGGGACCAGGCGGCCGGGCCTGGGTCCGGGGACCGGCCGGGCCGGCCCGACAACGGCCCGGACCGCGGGCGTCGGTCGATGCCCAACGTTCACTAAATCAACACCCGACCGACTATTCAGCCAAGAAACGGTCGACGTTTCAGGACGAATTGATTTGCCGTGACGTTGGTAGCCCTATCTATCTTGGGTCGGAACCTGGATGCCTTCGATTCACCACCGCGCCCTTGAACCGGTCCGCAACGGGGGACCGGGCGGCATCCGGATCGATGAATTTAATACAGGATACCACATCTTTTCCCAAAAAGCCAGCGTTGACATCACCCCCTCTGGACCGGTAATGTTGGCTCAGGGGAGACTGGATCGAAATATGGAGCCACATCCGGACTTTGAAACCGCTTGTCGCCTTCTAAGGGCCGCTGGCTCGATCAGCGTCCTGCCCGGCGCCGGGGTTTCGGCCGAAAGCGGGGTCCCCACCTTTCGCGGCGCGGACGGCCGGTGGCGGCGATGCCGGCCCGAGGACCTGGCCACGCCTCAGGCCTTCGTTCGGGAGCCGAGGCTGGTCGGGGAGTGGTCTGACCGGCGGCGGGGGCCGATCGCCGTCTGGCGGCCCAACCCGGCCCACCTGGCCCTGGTCGAGATCGACCTGGAACCCACGCCCGACACCGGCCGCCTGGACGTGACCCTGCCGGGTCGGGCCGGTGAGATCCTGCCGCGTTTGATCGACCAATGAACTTGCCCCGGATCATCACCTTGACCACCGATTTCGGCCTCGGTCACTACGTGGGCCAACTCAAGGGGGTCATCTCCGGGCGATGCCCCCGGGCGACGGTCATCGACCTGACCCATGATATCGAACCCCAGAACATCACCCAGGCCGCCTGGGTGCTGATGACCAGCGTCGAGTATTTTCCGCCGGGGACGATTCACGTGGTCGTGGTCGACCCGGGCGTGGGCACCGACCGGCGGGCCCTGGCGGTCAAGACGCCCGGGGGCATCCTGATGGGGCCGGACAACGGCGTGCTGTGGCCGGCCATGTCCCGCGGCGGCAACTGGTTGGCCCGGGAAATCACGACCGCGTTCGGGCCGGACACCAGCCGCACCTTCCACGGTCGGGACCTGTTCGCCCCGGCCGCGGCCCGACTGGCCGACGGGGGCGATCCGACCGGACTGGGGCCGCCGGTGCTCAACCCGGTCCGCCTGGAACTGCCGACGCCCCGCCGGCGGGAAGACCGCCTGGTCGGTCAGGTCCTGTTCGCCGATCGGTTCGGCAATCTGGTCACCAACCTGGACCGGGTCATTGTGGCGGCCCTTTTGGCGGGGCGCCCGGCCGCGGTCCATCTGGCCGACGGACGGACCGTCCCTTTGGTCGGCGCCTACGCCGAGGTTGCGGCCGGGACGTTATGCGCCCTGTTCGGCAGCGCCGGGTATCTGGAAATCGCCGTGAGCGGCGGCGACGCCCGGCGGGGGCTGGACCTGGCGCCGGGGGATCGCCCGGAGGTCGGGATCGGTCCGGCCCCGGGGGAGGGCGGCCGATGAGCCGGGACGCCCCGATCATGACCGGGCCCGAGTTTTGGGCCTGGGTGGACGGGCAAAACGGCCGGCAACGGATCAAGGTCAACGGCGGCGTCCTGCGGGTTCTGGACCTGGGCCGGGGCCGGCCGCTGGTCCTGCTGCACGGCTACGCCGACACGGCCTACACCTGGCACCGGGTCGTGCCGGGGCTGATCGCGGCCGGATACCGGCTCGTCGCCCCGGATTTGCCCGGTTTCGGGGCCTCGGCCTTTGAGATCGGTTTCGACTACTCGCCCGAAACCATGGTCCGGGCCCTGATGGCCATGGCCGACCATCTGGGGCTGGACCGGTTTTTCGTGGCCGGCAATTCCCTGGGCGGCGGACTGACCCTGCTGGCGGCCCTCGAGTTTCCGGAGCGGGTGACGGCCGCGGCCGTCTTGGACCCGGCCTGTTACCCGATGAAGCTGGTCTGGTCCCTGGCCCTGATCAAATCGCGTCTGTTCGGCCCGCTGGCCACGGCGCTCATGAGCCGGGCCATGATCCGGTTCACGGCCCGTCGCCTGGTCTTTGACCCGGGGGCGGTGAGCGACGATTTCATCGACGAGTTGGCCGGGCCCCGGGCCCGCCGGGATTACCGCAAAAACCTGCGGCAGGTACTGCGGGCCTTTGACACCGACCGGGTTCACGCCCGGACGGCGGAGTACGACCGGATGGCGACGCCGACCATGATCGTCTGGGGCCGTCAGGACCGGCTGATTCCGGCGTCATTGGGGCGGCGGTTGGCTCGAGATTTACCCCGATCGAAACTCGTTGAACTTGACCACTGCGGGCACGCGCCCCAACTGGAGCGTCCCGGCGACGTGGTTCGGGAATTGACGGCCTGGTTCGATCCCTTGCCCTGAGGAGCGTGCGCCTTGTCCCTGAAACGACGATTGGCCGAACTACGAAAAACGCTCAGGCGGGAGCGACTGGACGGCCTGCTGGTGATGGGGCCGGCCAACCGCCGCTACCTGACCGGCTTTACCCCGGATGACGGCCAGCCCGGCGAATCCTCGGGCGCGGCCCTGGTCTCGGACCGGGCCGTCATCCTGGCCACCGACGCCCGCTACGCCCTGACCGCCGAGAGCCAGGCGACCCTGGCCGAGATCCACGTCTATTCGGGGGGCCTGGCGGAGTCCCTGCCCGGACTCCTCGAGCGGGCCGGGGTCCGCCGCCTGGGGTTCGAGGCCGAGTGGATCAGCGTCGCCCTCCGCGACCGGCTGGCGGCCGCCCTGTCCGACGCCGGTCTCGGGGTCGAGTTGATCGCGGCCGAGGGCCTGGTCGAACAACAGCGCCGCCTCAAGGACCGCCGGGAACTGGCCTTGATCCGAGAGGCCGTGGCGTTGACCGAGACCGCGTTTCAGCGGGTGTATCGGGCCCTGGAGCCGGGACGGACCGAGCGGCAGGTGGCCTGGGAGATCGAGAAGACCATGCGGGATTTGGGGGCCGACGACGTGGCCTTTCCGCCCATCGTCGCCGCCGGGTCGAACGCGGCCGAGCCCCACGCCGAGCCGACGGACCGGCCCCTGCAATCCGGCGAGCCGGTCCTGTTCGACCTCGGGGCCCGGCACCGGGGTTATCGGGCCGACATGTCCCGGACGGTGATCCTGGGCGAGCCGGACGACAAATTCAAGGAGGTCTACGCCGTGGTCCGGCGGGCCCTGGGGGCGGCCACCGACGGGATCAGGCCGGGCATGGACGGGGCCGAGGCCGACGCCCTGGCCCGGGAGGTCATCACCGAGGCCGGCTGGGCGGAGAACTTCGGCCACGCCCTGGGGCACGGCGTGGGCCTGGCCACCCACGAGAGCCCCTCGCTGTCGGCCATCCGGCCGACGCCACTTCTGCCCGGCATGGTCTTCACCATCGAACCGGGGGTCTATCTGCCGGGTTGGGGCGGGGTGCGGCTCGAGCAGATGGTCGTCTTGGAGGAGTCCGGCGTCCGGGTGCTCAACCGGGACGAGACTTTTTACGAATTCTGATCATCCTCGGTGGTTATCAGGAAGGTGAACAGACCCCGGATCGCCTCGCGGCCGTCGGACCAGTGGCCTTGACCCTCGAGCAGGGCCACCCGGCCGCCCTTGCGGGCCACCTGGGCCACGGCCGTGAAATCGTGCTCGGTCGACGAGGACAGGAAGTTGACCTTGTACTCGATGGTCGCCAGGTTCTTGAGGCTCGAGTCGCACAGGGTCAGCACGGCGTAGGCCGCCGCCTCGTCCAGGACCGCGGCCAGAGCCCCGCCCTGGACGATCCGGGCCGACTGGAGTAAGTGCTCGCCGAAAGGCAGGAACATCACGCACCGGCCCCGAGACAGCTCGGTCATCCGGACGCCGATGTGGTACATGAACCGGTTTTGTGTGAAGATTTCGTAGGCCCAGGCCACGTCGGGCGATATATTTTCCATGGGGCCCAGCTTACGCCCGGGCGAGGATGAAATGCAAGACGGACCGGCCCAAAATTCCTTCGAGCCCCTGGTCGATGAATACCTGGCCCACCTGGGGGTGGAGCGCGGCCTGAGCCGGCACACGGTCGACGGTTACAGCCGGGATCT
Organism: Pseudomonadota bacterium; assembly: GCA_018812395.1. Lineage (GTDB taxonomy): Bacteria > Desulfobacterota > Desulfarculia > Desulfarculales > JAHJDS01 > JAHJDS01. Next base: position 542 of record JAHJDS010000350.1, on the reverse strand, counting down.
GAGGCGGCTGCTAAATCATCTCGACCACCGGCTCCTCGGCGGCCCAGGTGAGGTGCAGGAGTTGCACGTCGTCGACTTCATGGTCGCCCTGGAAAAGGCGGGCCTGGCCCCCCGCTCCCGGGCCCGGGTCCTGTCGGCGGTCAAGGGCTTTTTCTCGTGGCTGGCCAGGGAGAGGGTCATCGGTTCGACGCCGGCCGAGGACTTGGAGACGCCCCGTTTCACCGGCAAGCTGCCGACGATGTTGTCGTCCGACGAGGTGGAGCGGCTGCTGGGCGCCCCGGACGCCGGCACGGATCGCGGCCGGCGGGACCGGGCCATGCTGGAACTCCTCTACGCCGCCGGGCTTCGGGTCAGCGAGCTGGTGGGCCTCAGGCTCGACGGCTACCGTGCCGACGCCGGTTTCCTGCTGGTCTGGGGCAAGGGCGGCAAGGAGCGGGTGGTGCCCATCGGCCAGGCGGCCCAGGCCGCCCTGGACGACTACCTGGGCGGCCCCCGCCAACGGATCCTGGCCGGCGGCAAGAAAAGGACCCGGCGGACGGGCG
>JAHJDS010000349.1 GCA_018812395.1 Pseudomonadota bacterium | reverse complement strand
TCGCTAATACAACCAATTATATTCAGCATATGGCGGCCTTCACCACCACTTTCACCCCGAATGCCGCCGTGGACGCCATCGACGTGGCCCAGGGCCGCCTGTTCTTCGCCGGGGCCGTTGGCGACAACGTGGTGCAGATGGGTCAGATGGCCTATGACATTAACGCCGTCTACCAGGTCGGCGCTTTGACACCGCCTTTTGACGAGGTATCCGTCGCGGCTACCGCGGGTGCGATTTCCACAGTGGGCCTGACGATTGACGCGCCCGGTTCTTTTGACGCCTTTGCCCAGGTCGGCGGCAACCTGGCGCTGGACGACACCACCTGCCTCAACGCCGGTGTAGCGCGGCTGGCCTATAACACCCTGACCACCAACAACACCCTGGCCACCTGGAATGCTTCGGCCGCGGTTTACAACCACCTGAAGGCCGGCACCGGCTCCGGCAACGGCGGTTACCTCTGCGGCACGGTCCCGGTAGCCAATACCATGATCATTCCGGAGACTACGGTTACCGGCACGCTGGCCGCCAACATGACCAGCGCCAACTGGGGCCCCCCGACCGACAGTCAGACCGGCGCCCTGTCTCCTCTGGCCAACAACGGCGTTCAGGACCGCCTGACCTTCGTCAACACCGGCAGTTCCGGCACTCCGTTCATCATGCGCGTCACCAACGAAGGCATCTTGAGCGGCCGGGTGACCATCGACGTATGGCAGGAAGACGGCACCGCGGCGCCTAATTCTCCTGTCGACCTGGCTGGTGTCACCCTGCTGACCGGCGCCCTGGTCAGCGGCGAACTGGCGGCCGGTTCTTCGGTCATCTTCACCGCATCCGCGTTGGCTGCGGCCGCGGGCCTGACCGATGCCGACACGATGCGCGTCCGGACCATTGGCGAGTTCACCAACCCCGGCGGCGGCGGCGCTCAGGGCATCAGGATCCAGGGCTGGTCCATCTCCAACCCGACCACGGGTGCCAGCTTCGGACAGACGCTCAACTAATAACGCTTAATCAAACCTGATTCCATAGAGGGGTGGTCCTCCAGGGCCACCCCTCTTTTATGAGTGCGGGTCGATAAAAATTAATCGGTACTGGTTGTTCGTGCAGGAAAAAACATTATCCGAAAACGTTTTCAACTATAAAGTCTTTGGATTAAACCTCCGGTCCGATATCCCTCTGCCGGAACTGGTCCCCGGAAATGACGAGCCGAATGTATGGATCCGTTCGGGCCGGGTTCCCGATGGGCTTCCCAACCCCGTCAGCCAATCCCGGGCGGCCGGTGGGCGCTATCAGGCCGAACCGGACCGGCTCCTCTTCGAGATAGACGGCATCATCAAGTTTATGGCTTCCGAGGGACGCGAGATCCTGGTCGACCCGGACAGGAGCGCCAAGGACCCCACCACGGTCCGTCTCTTTCTGCTCGGGTCCGCCCTGGGCGCCGTTCTGCACCAAAGAGGCCTTTTGCCGCTCCACGGCAGCGCCATCGACGCCGGCGGCCAAGGGGTGCTCTTCATCGGCCCCTCCGGCAACGGCAAGTCCACCCTGGCCGCCGCTTTCAATAGCCGGGGCTACCCCGTCATGACCGACGACGTCTGTGTTCTGTCCCCGGCCCATGGAAAAACACCCGCCATCCTTCCCGGATACCCCCAGCTCAAACTCTGGCCGGATACCCTGGAAAGGTTCGAGGAGCGGGCCGGTAACCTGCGCCGGCTGGGCCCGGACACCAGTAAAAAGGGCCTGCCCCTCGAAAAAGGGTTCTGCAGCCGACCCCTGGCCGTGAAGCGTATTTACGTCCTCAGCCCTTCCCGGGACACCGGAATAGATATCATCCCCCTGAAAGGCGCGGCTTGTCTGAAAGTCCTGATCGAGAACACCTACCGCCTCACCTTTCTACAGGGGCTGCCAAGGCAGAGAGACCATTTCCGACGCTGTGCGGCCGTGGCCGAAACGGTAACCCTGTGCCGGGTGAGGAGACCGGAGGGGTTGTTTTTGTTGGAAGAACTGGTGGACTGTCTGGAGGCGGATTTTACCGGGCGGCCGGGATTGTGGTAGAATACCCCGGCGGATATCGAACCGGTTCGGACTGTATTGAACCGAACTGTATCGGATTGAACCAAACCAGATTGGACCAAACCGGATTGGACCAATCACCCGGAGGAAGAGAATGAGCCCCAACATCGGACCCCAAACCATCGTTGCCCGGGTGGAGGGACTGGTTTCCACCGAGATGGACGGCGAAACGGTGCTCTTGAGCGTGGAGAGCGGCCATTACTACGGCATGGACCCGGTGGGCAGCCGTATCTGGGCGCTTATTGAGGAACCGCGCACGGTCTCGAACCTTTGCCGGGCTTTGACCGAAGAGTACGAGGTTGAAGGGGAGCAGTGCCAGCGGGACGTGATCCAATACCTTGTCAAATTAATAAGGGAGAATCTGGTCAAGGCGGTCGATGAACCGGTTGACTAAATTCCGGCGTCTGTCCGGGATGGAGCGCCGGCTGCTTATCGAGGCGGTCTTTTGGCTGGGGACGGCCCGGGTGGCCATATCGCTTCTCCCGTTTCGGCGCATAGCGCCTTACCTGGGGGAACATATGGCCCAAACGCCGGAAGAGACGGACCCCCGGGCCCTGGGGGTCATCCGTGGGGTGGCCTGGGGAGTGGCCACGGCCAGCCGGCACCTGCCCTGGGAGTGCAAGTGCCTGGCTCGGGCTGTTACCGGCAAACAGATGCTCCGGCGGCGAGGGGTGCCGAGCACTTTGTATCTCGGCCTGGCCAAGGATGAAACCGAGAAGCTCGAGGCCCACGCCTGGCTGCGCAGCGGTGAGATCATCATCACCGGATACCAGGAGATGGACCGTTATACGGTGGTTTCCACTTTTGCCTGAAAGGCGGCCGGTTTGAGCGCGATCTTCGGTGTATTTCATCTGGACGGACGGCCGGCGGCCCCGGAGGCCCTGGGGGTGATGGCCGGGGCCATGGACCACTGGGGGCCGGACGGATCTGGAAGCTGGCGGGACGGCCCGGTAGGCCTGGGCCACCTCATGTTACACAACACGCCCGAATCTTTAAGCGAGCCCCTTCCCTTTCAAGACCCCGGCAGCGGGTTGACCATTACCGCGGCCGCGCGTATCGACAACCGTGAGGAACTGTTGGAGGCGATAGGGCTGCCCCATTCCGAACGGGCGGCCATGCCCGACAGCCTCATTATTCTTAAAGCCTACCAAAAATGGGGACAGCGGTGCCCGGACCGTCTGATAGGGGACTGGGCCTTTGCGGTCTGGGATGCCCGCCGAAAAAAGCTTTTCCTGGCCCGGGACCACCACGGGGTCACCGGTCTTTACTATTATCGGTCGCCGCGGTCTTTCGTATTCGCCACCTGCCTCAAGGGGCTCCTGGCTTTACCCGATATCCCCCGCCGCCCGAACGAGACGGCCATCGCCCAGGTGCT
>JAHJDS010000348.1 GCA_018812395.1 Pseudomonadota bacterium | reverse complement strand
TTCAGGCCTGATTGGGCGGCGCCGGGCAGCAGCCGGCGCAGGACGCCGCCCAGGGAGCGGCTGCTTACTCGGCGGTGATACTGCTCGGGCGACATGTCCTCGAGGGGCAGGCCGAACACCTTCATCAGGTAGGGCGCGTAGAACTCCTCGACCATCGGCCGCCCGAAGGCGAGTTCAAAGGCCCGGCGACAATTCGAGGGGTGAGCCTCGCCGCCCCCGGCGGCCAGTCTGGCCCGGGCGTATCCGCCCAGCCACCGGGCCACCCGCCCGGGGCCCAGCCGGAAGGCCTGGCCGATACTCAGGGGGAAGGACAGCCAGCGCCCGTTAAAAAATATCCCCCCCCGGCGGGGCCGGACCAGGAGGTCGTCCCCGAGGAGCCTGGTCAGGCGGTCCCTCTCGCCGGTGTTCATGCTGGGGTGATACCGATGCGAGCCCAGGTCAAAGGACAGGCCGCCAACAGTCTCGGTCCGGGCCAGGCCGCCGACCGCCCGGTCCTTCTCGATCACCACCGGCCGGGCCGCCCCCCAGAATGAGCAGGTCGTCGGTTTGGTTCGACACCGGTCCGCTCAGTCCCGGTCTTGGCCCGGGTTCGGCCTGGGGCCTGTTTTTTCCAGGTCGTGGAGGCGTTCGACCACGTCCTCCAAAAGACGCCGGTTCTTGGCCGTCAGGTCGGCCAGGACCCCGAACAGGACGGTGAGCACCCCCACCAGGATCAGCACCGCCCCGATGAGCAGCGACTGGGTCCGGCCGACCACCTCGCCTGCCGGCGTGACCAGCCAGTAGACCAGCCACCGGACGGCCAACGCCGCCCCGGCGCACAGAAAGACGAGACTCAAACCCATCAGGTACCGAAACGGGTTGAGGAAGACCGAGATGCGGATCAAGGTCTCGGCCGTACGCCACAGGTACCCGAGCGTCGAGCCGAACAGGCGCGAGGGTCGGGTCGGGGGATTGACCGTGATCGGCAGCGAGACCACGCGCAGGCCCTTGTCCCGGGCCACCAGCAGCGTCTCGATGGTGTAGGTGAAATCGGACATGATCTGAAAATAGCGGGCCGCCCGCCGGGTCATGGCCCGGAAGCCGCTGGTGGCGTCCTTGACCTCGAGGCCCAGCCGCCGGCTCAGCCACCGGCTGCCCCGGCGCTGCAGGAGCTTGCGGGTCCGGCCCATGGAATGGGACCGGTCAAAGGGCCTCGCCCCGATGACCAGATCGGCCTGACCGCCCACCAGGGGCCGGATCAGATCGGGGATGTGTCGGCCGGGGTACTGGTGGTCGCCGTCGGTGTTGACGATCAGGTCGGCGCCCATGTCCAGGGCCGCCTTGAGACCGGTCCGGAAGGCGGCGGCCAGACCCCGGTGGGTCTCGAGGCGGACGACCCGGTCCGCCCCGGCCCGGGCGGCGACCTCGGCGGTGGCGTCGGTGCTGCCGTCGTCGATGACCAGGACCGCGACCTCGTCCACGCCCTCGATCCGGCGGGGAACGTCGGCGATGACGCCCGCCAACGTCTCGGCCTCGTTGAGGCAGGGTATTTGTACCACCAACTTCATTCGCACCTCCCGTCGCTTGCTCGGCGACCGGTTTCAGGCCGGACGGGGTCGGGTCCGCCAGCAGCCGCTTCAACTGGGTACCAATGCCGTGAGCGATCAGACGGTGAGCCGTCGGGGTGGGATGGCTGTCGGTCACAAAGGTGAAGACTCGTCGTTAGTCTCCCGGGGCGTGGCCCTGCTCGGCCAGGTAAGCGTCGTACAGGGAAGCCTCCTCGTCCGGACCGGCGTAGACTGGACGACCGTCACCCGAGGCGTCGCCGGCACTCTGCCGCCAATAGGCCTCATCGTCCAGGATGGTTTCCTGCTCCGGTCCGGAATAAAGCGGATCGAAGAGAACGCACTCGAACAGGTGATGGATCAGCACCTTGGTGTCGTGTCGTTCGGCCAGGCGCTCCAGCCGGGTCAATTGCTTGTCCAGCACCTGCCGCCGCCAGCCGCGCTGCCGGACGCATTTCATGCCCAGCCTGCTCACCCTGGCGCCGAAGTCGGCCCAGGGCTTGGGGGCTCCTCTGGTGCGGACGATCTTTTAGTCCTTGCCTGTCTTCCCCGGGAGCACTGGCGCCAAGTCCGGTCGAACAACCCCCAGGACCGGGTGTACAAAGAGGTCCGTGGTAGGACGGACGTGGTCGGCATCTTTCCCAACCGGGATTCGGTGATCAGGCTGTTGGGCGCGATCCTGATCGAGCAGAACGACGAGTGGGCGGTATCGAGGCGGTACATGAGCGAGGATTTGTTGTCCCAGGTCCAGGGGCTGTTTTCACCGGTC
>JAHJDS010000347.1 GCA_018812395.1 Pseudomonadota bacterium | reverse complement strand
TCCCAACTTTAAATTTCGGACGTGGAATCAGGAGCCTGACATTCTCCTTGAATCGTTGTGCGCTAAAAACTATTTCATCAAATAGTACGTTTTGGCGTACCCAATTAGGCCAAAGCAAACCACTGAACGGCAACAGTGATGCCAATGGGCTTTCAAAACTTACACCCCATAGACAGCCGTAAAATTCTGTTTTAGAGACCTTCGAATATAGAAATGATACAAGACTTAGATCTACTTGCTGGAAAACAGTCCTGGAGAGGTCACAGTCAGTAAACAGTGCGGGTCCCCCAAAAATGGTTCGGTTAAATATCAACTCCGGTGCCACAAAGCGTTCCTGATAGTTATGCGGATCTAGAGTCTCACTGTATTTTACTTTTCTCTCACCCTCATCAAGAACGGCAAATGATAAAATCCCGAACAGGCTCACGCCAATGATATGTTTGAAACGAACTCGTCCAGACCACACGGTTTCATCAAACTTGCAATGCCCCCGAAATCGAGCCCCGGAAAAGTTAGCGTCGTCCCCAAATTTGACTCTTTTAAATACAGTGTTCTCCCCGAATGTTACCCATTCAAAATCGGTTCCCTCCCCGAAAGACACCTCATCGAACCATAGATTATTGCCGAATTGGGCTACATGGAAAATGGTTTGGTCACCGAAAGTGGCGCCGCCGAAGTTTGTATAAATCCCGAACCTCGCGGCCCGAAACCTAGCGCGATCGCCAAAAGATACAAGCACAAACAATGACCTATCTCCGAACTGGGAAAATTGGAAATCTACACCATCTCCAAAAGTCGCACGATCAAAACGAGCATAATCTCCAAAAGTTGAATCGTTAAACCATCCTCCGTCCCCGAAGGTCGCGCCCTCGAATCCAACGTTGTCCCCAAAGGTCGTGCTACTGAATCCGGCACTATCCCCGAAACTCGCGCTCTCGAAATCCACTCTGTCTCCGAAGGTCGCTCCCCCGAATTCCGCGTTGTGCCCAAAGGTCGCGCCAGAGAAACGCACTTGATTGCCGAAAGTCGCCTTGGAAAAATTAACACAGGGGCGGCCCCCTTCCTGTTCTTGATTCCCCATGGCTCCAGATTCAGGCCGCAGACGGAAGTCCCATCCCTCAAAACTTATTTTGTCCGGGAACACGAAGCCGCGAAAGTCACGTTCGCCCTTGTCGAATAGGACCTTGAACTCCCTTGCATACTCCTCTGCCAGGGTGAGGTCGCGCCGCTTTTCTTCAAGGGGCAGGTGAAAGATACAGTAATGCTTGTCGCCGCACTGATGTTTTGCCGGGTGTGGACACTCGTACTCCTTCAGAAATGGGTCGAAGTTCTTCCACAACTCATCCGACCGCCAGGCGCACCTGGGTTCGGTCGAGTTTGCCTGGGATCGATCTTCGGCAATATGTTTCATTTCGCTCTCCTCAGACATCATGACTCCTTATAGCATTTTAATTGATAATAATCTATGGCTCGCCCCGTGAACCTCGGGGTTACTGAAATCTACTCCATTCCGGGGGCTGGTGCCCGTCAGTCTCCCTCAAACTGCACCCCCGGCTGGGCCCGCTCGTCCTCGAACGGAATCGTGATCTCGTACTCGCCGGCCACCAGCTTGGCCTTGACCGGCAGACCACTCTTCTCGAAGACCTTCATCATCGGTCGGTTGGTGCCCAGCACGTCGGCCGTGAAACCGGTCAGACCCCGCTCCCGGGCCAGGCGCACCAGCATCTGCAGCATGAAGGACGCAATACCCCGGCCGTGAAACTCCTCGTCCACCACAAAGGCGACGTCTCCCACCGAGCGCTCCCGGGCCTTGACATAGCGGCCCTCGGCGATGATCCGGCCCTGGCCCGGCTCGCCCAAGAGACCCACCACGGACATGACCGTCCTGTAGTCCACGTTGACGTAGCGCTGCATCTCGGCGTGGGGCATGGTCTTGATCGGGCTGAAGTAGCGGTAATAGACCGCCTCGTCCGAGAAGCCGTAGAACAGCCGGCGCATCTCCTCCTCGTCCGAGGGCCGGATCGCCCGGAATCGGACCACCAAATCGCCCTTGAATTTTTTTATCTCGTCGATGTCCGTGGGATAGAGATGGGCCGACTCGGCCAGGAAAAGCTGGTCCGGATAAAGGATCCGGGCCTCCTTGGCCGCCTCGACCAGGGCCGGCCGATCGTCGGGATGGGCGATCTCGATCAGGGCCTGGGCCCGCTCCCGGACCGTTCGGCCGACCATGTTGGCCACCCCCCACTCGGTGACGATCAGGCTGACCGACTCCCGCAGGTTGAACAGGTTCGGAAAATCCTGGATGGACAGCCGGATGTTGGCTTCGCCCCGCCGATTGCGGCTGGGCAGGGCGAACACGGTCTTGCCGCCGCGGGAAAGCTCGGCGCCGTTGAAGAAGTCGATCACCTCGCCCGGACCGGCGGCGATGTTGCCCTTGCCCACGTGCAGGGCGATCTGGCCGGACAGATCCACCTTGCGGGCCGGCAACACGGCCACGAAGTGGTGGTTGCGACCGATGCGCAGCGGACTGAACACCCGCTCCAAAGGCTGGAACTCGACCAGGGGGTTGCGGTCCAGCCAGGCCATCAGCTCAGGCGAGCCAAAGGCGTAGCAGACCACCGATTTTCCCCGCCAGATGTCCTTGCCCCGGTTGGTCACCGCCCCGCTCTTGATCAGATTCATCAGGGCGTCGGTGATGAACGGCGAGTGGATGCCCAGGTCCTTCTTGCCGACCAGGTGCGTGGCCAGGGCCTCGTACAACGGGCCGATGGAAAAGGCCAGACAGTCCCCGTCCTCGATGATCGAGGCCACGTTGGCCCCGACCCGGTCGAAGGTCTCGTCCTCGGGCCAGCGGGGGAAGTAGAACGGCGGCTCGGTGGCCCGGACCAGGTGGTCGAACTCGCTATAGTGGACCAGGGTGTCGCCCAGGGTGAAGGGCACCTGGTCGTTGACCTCGCCGACGATCCAAGCGGCCCGGGCCATGGCCTCCCGGGAGACGTCGGCCGCCAGGCCCAGCGAGCAGTATCCGGCCTCGTCGGGCGGCGTGACCTGAACCATGGCCACGTCGATCGGGACCCGGCCCGAGGAGATCAGATGCTCGATCCTCGAGTAGCGGCCGGGGATCAGGTCCACCTGGCCGGCGGTGATGGCCTCCGAGGCCACCCAGCCCGAAAAGAAGGTCTTGAGCCGGTATTGACCCAATCCCTTGAGGGACATGGCCTCCCCCAGGCTGACCAGTTGGATCAGGGACAGATCCTGGAGATTGGGCTCGTCGGACGACATGAGGTGTTTGACCAGGGTCCGCGGCTCGGCCGCGCCGGTGCCGAGGAAGATGTTCATGCCCGGCTCGATCTCGGCCAGCACCTGGGCCGGGTCCACGAACTTTAGGCCTGTCTCGCGGGTTTTTCTTTTGTGGCGCATGGCGGCCCTCCGAATTTCATTTGGCCGCACCCGATCGACAATGTCAACCTTTGGCCGCGGGCGATGGTGGGCGGGTGATCGAGGTGAGTGATTGACATCGGCGGTCCAGCCGGGTATTAAGGCCGTGGGCCCCCGTAGCTCAGTCGGATAGAGCACCGGATTCCTAATCCGTAGGCCGGGTGTTCGAATCACCCCGGGGGTACCAGAATTACGAGCATCGTCGATCAGGGGGGGCAGGGCCCTTCTTTTTAGGGGGAGACGGCGGGCGGAGATGTCCGCGCCGGCGAAGACCCAGACGCGCCCCCGGGCCGGTCGTCAGTGCGTCCCCGGGGCCACGGACATCAGCTTGGGCCGCCCGGTCAATCCGGGCGGCCGACCCCGCCTCAGATCGGCCACCAGGTTTTCCCCGGAGTACCCGGGCGGCAGGACCAGGCAGGCCAGTTCCTCCCCCCGCTCTTCGGCCTTCTCCCGCATCAGATGACGGAGTCGACGGCCCAGCGCCGCCAGGGTGTCGCCCGGCACCTCCCAAAACCGTCGGCCCCCGGGACCCGGTAGGCCGATCACGCCCCGGGGTCGGACGCCCTCTTCCACAAACAAAAAACCCATGACCTGGTCGGCCCCCTGGCCGATGACGATGATTTCCCGAATGATGTCTTCCATGCCCTCACCCCCCAAAAAAAATCCCCGGACCCTACCCAGGTCCGGGGACTGCACCCAGTTTCTTCATCTCCCGGTTGGCCGGCCCGGGGAACGATCAGCGAGAAAAGCTCGCCCCTCGGGCCGGGCTGAAGGAGGACCATCAACCGTGGTCGCCTTCAGCGTCGACTCCAGGCAGGTCTTCTGGCTCCCGGATCGTCCTCAGGCCGAGCCTTCCCAGCGGCCTGACGGCCGCCAGTGACGTAACCCGGATTATTCATCCGGGTTCAGTTCGACCTTCGTCCCCGGTGACAGCGGCGGGACCGCGCCGGATTTCCACCGGCTTCCCTCTTGGGCCCTGACGGGCGCCCGGAGTCTATGTCAAAAAATTTTTTTTATTGATTATACTACCACCAACTGACCACTTTTTCATGGGCAAAGATGAGATCGACCAGTCGGCCGTAGTCGGGGTCGGGCTCAAAGAGGTTGAACTCGGTCACCTCGTGCCCGTGGGCCAGGCCCACGGCCAACTGCTTGGTCAGCTCGTCGGGCTCGGTGCGGTATACGAACAGCTTTTTCATGGCAGGCTCCCGAAGGGAATGACCAGGTCCATGTCCTTGAGTTTGGCGATCGTCTCCTCGACGGTGATGGGCTGAAACCCCTGGTCGATGTTTTTCTGGACGTTGGAGTAGTACTCGCACTCCATGTCGTCGAGCCACTCCAGGTTTTCCTTCAAGGCCTCGGTGACGTCGATCTCGTGGTCCAGGGCGAAGGCGTAAGCGTACATGTTTTCCACCGCCAGGCCCAGGGTCGACCGGATGCCTTCCCAGTCGTCTTCCGGGTTGCGGATGATAAAGGCGACGTGTCTTTCGTCACTCATCGGGCTTGCTCCTGTCGGTTGAGAGGACCGACGTATTTATCGGCCGGTCCCACGACGTTATTTCGGCTCCCCCGCGGCCGGCCTAGAGGTTGATGTAGGCGTCACATTCCTCGATCATTTCGCCGTGGCGGGTCTGGGTGGCGTAGCCCTTTTCGTTGATGAGCGGCGCCTTGACCCCCTTGAGGCCGGCCGCCTCGTACCCGACGTTGCACACGGCCAGGTCGTCCATCCCTTCCAGTTCCAGGAACCGCGGCTGTTGGGGCAACAGGACGCCCTTGTTGGTCAGGAAGACACGGACCTCGTGGCCTTTGGCCTTGGCCGCCTTGGCCAGGCCGATCAGGTGATCGAGGTGCTTGTCGGTCGAGACCATTATCCCCAGGATGGGCATGATATCCTCCCGGGCTCAGCCCTTCTTGATGTACATCCGGAAGAAGCCGGAGTCTTCCGCTTCGCCCAGATATTCGTCGCCCGAGCGCTTACAAAAGCTGGGCAGATCGTTCTTGGTCCCGGGGTCGGTGCCCAGGACCTCGAGGACCTGACCGCTCTGCATCTTGGCCAGTTGCTTCTTGGTCTTGAGCAGCGGCATGGGGCAGGACAGCCCGCGGGCGTCCAGGGTTTCATCAGGCGTATATTCGGCCATGGGGAATTACCTCCTTTGAAGGTTGTCGATCAAAACACGGTGAACTTGTCTGTTTCCTCGTTCCAGGTGGCGACCAGGACCCAGAGGATCATCAGGCCGAACAACCCGACGATGGTCCAGGTGTAATTCATGTAATCGGGCAAAAAGACCGGGACGCCCATCTTATCGAGCAGTTTGAGGGGCCCCGCGACCATGATCGCCCGGAACACGGCGTTGGAGGCGGCGAAGAAGATCAGGACGACGATGAGCTTGATCTGGCCCTCGGCCGCCCGCCAAGTGGTGCCCGAACCGCAGCCGCCGGCCAGGAGCATGCCCACGCCGAAGATGATGCCCCCGACGAGGCTGCCGAAGAAGAACTTGTGATAGGCGTAAACATGGGGGTCGCGCAGGCCCATGAACTTGATGGCGGCGAAGCCCAGGATGCCCAGGCGGACCGACAGGGCCACGGCCCGGGTCATGATCGCCTCGCCGGTCATGAACGGATCGCGGAAGGCCCGGACAAAGCAGAACCGGGACCGGTGCATCATAAAGCCGATGGCCGTGGTGCCGATGAGCAGCCCCCCCAGGCGGCTGTAGCGGCCCTGAATATAGAGGATCGAGATGACCACCAGGGCGAGCAGCACGGCCGCGCCGAGCATGGGCTGGGTGGTTTTCCAGTCAAAGCCCCCTTCCCTTTTTTCCTTGATGGGTCGGGTCTTGGACGGGAACTTCTCGATCTCCCACAGCAGGTATTTGAGGCCGATATAGGCGCCGATCATCAGGCCGATCATCATCGCCACGCCGCCGGCGCTCAGGGCGTGCAGGGCGGTGTAGAAGCCGCCGACGTTGCAGCCGCCGGCCAGGACCGAGCCGACGCCCATCAGGGTGCCGCCGACCACGCCCTTGACCAGTTCCAGAGGCGGGGCCATGCGGAAGGCGAACTGCTTGGCCATCAGCGCCGCGCCGAAGGCGCCCAGCAGCAGGCCGCCGGTCAGGATCGAGGCCTCGTTGAACAGCACGTTGTAGGCCGGGCCGACCCGCAGGCCGACCAGGTCGAAAAAGGAGTTGGCCCAGACGCGGAGGCCGCCGACCACCCCCCAGGGCCGGCCCCAGATGAACAGCCCGACGCACAGGAAGGCCAGTAGAATGGCCCCGATCCAGCCGGGCCATTCGTGGTGGAAGATGGTGTCGTATCCCGAGTTGAGCCTGGCCATCAGGGGACGGCTCATGAAGGCACGGCTCGCGGTCTCATCCTGGGACATGAATCTCCTCCTTGCTTGGACCGGTGCTTTTGAATTAACCTGAAAATGGATGATAGTCAAGGGCCGTAGTGGGGAACCGGGATTGCCCCGGCCCTTTTGAATTGACAAAGCGGGCGGGCGGGTGATAGAAGTTTGGTCCGCGGTCGGGACGTGGCGCAGTCTGGAAGCGCACCTGAATGGGGTTCAGGGGGTCGCTGGTTCAAATCCAGTCGTCCCGACCAGTCAGCGAATCTTGACCGGGGACCGGCCGAGTGATCGGGCCCGGTCTTTTTTTGTGGGGGGGGTTGTAACGATACGATGCAACCACCTTGACCCGGCCCCCGGAGGGTGGGCCGACATCGGGCCTCATCTCCCCCGCCTCGGGTGGTAAGGAGACCATCGGGCGGGGGCGGGCGGAGGCCTACCGGCCCAAGAGGAACACCTTGCTTTGGCCCGAGGATAGCAGCCTCAGCCGGACCTTGGTCGGGCCGAGTCGATTAATTAGAACGCGACCGCCCTTCCTTGATTTTTTTATTCCTAACTTACCAAAGAGTTTTAAGTCGACTATTCGCGCGTGAATCATCTTGCCTTTGGCCGTGGTGATTTTCAGGCCGTACCGGTCGCACCACTTACTGAGCAACGCCTCGGGTCCGGTTGGCTTGGCCGAGGACGGTGACGGTCCGAGGGGCAGGCGACAGGCCAAGCGGTGAATTCGTCCCAGAACCGGGTTGCGGTCAACCCGGGTCTTGGGCCTGGGTCGGAGTAACTTGAGGGCCGGTTTGCCCTGGAGGTCGATGTGGATCGACCCCAATATCTGGACGGTCTTGGCCCGGCAACAGACCCGAACGGTGTAATTCCGGGCCCTGATCCTCTCCCCGGCAATCAGACGCGCCTGATGGTAGAGTTCGAGCAAGGCCACCGTCCGGCAATCCCCTTCCACTTTAAGCGGCCTGCTCCCCATGAACTGGGACACCCCGGGCCGAAAAAGGACCCACCGGCCGCTGGGCGGCGCCGGGATGGCCACCCGTGGCGCCTTGGCCGTCGGTTTGACCAACCCGGCCGCCACGGCCCGGCCAACCGGCAGAGCCAAACACAACAACATCACCAAACTAATAACGCGCTTCATCGCTGTTCCCTTCGGCACCCCGCTCGGTAATAAACAGTTAAAACTCGAACCTGACTCCGGCGCTGACGTAGTGGCTCTGGTTGTCCGGTCTGAACTCGGGCTGGTAGGCGGCGAACAGGGACACCCGGCGGCTGACCTTCGCCGTGACCCCGATCCCCAAACGCACCGCGTCCCGCTCCGGCTCGGGCGTGCGCACCGTGAACGGCGTGGCCGGGTTGCCCTGCATCGAGGCGTTCACGCTCTGGGCGTTATTGGCGAATTCGTGGACCCAAAGCGCGCTCAGACTGATCGTCACCCGACGACCCCCACGCCCCTTGAACACCCGCCTGACCCGAACCCCCACCGCGCCCCGAACCGAGGTGGCCGATTGCCGGCCCAGGGTCAGGTTCAGCGCCCCGGCCCCACTCTCGGTAAAGCCGTCCTGCTCCTGGTGGACCGCTTCCAGCGAAAAAACCGGGCCCAGCGTCCAGGACCGGCCCACCGGGAAGTCGTACCCGCCGCCAAGCTGGGCGGTGAGGGCAAAGCCGCGGTAGTTCGAGGTGGCCGTCCGGTCCGTTGCCCCGAATTTTATCTTTCGGTTCATGTCAAACGAGTTGCGGCCGTAGGCCACCGAGAACTCGACGAACCAGCGCGGACCGAACCAGGAGCCGTACACTCCGGCCGTGTAGCTCCGCACGTCGCCGCTCGACCCGCCGACGTCGTCGTACTTGACCCGCGACGTGGCATAGCCGAGACTCACCCCGGCGATGAAGTGGGCCGTGAACCGGTAGTCAAAACCGGCGCTGAAGCCGGTCGTGGTGAAGTTGTAACCGGCATGGCCATCGACCGTTTCCTGGTCCTCGATGATCCCGAAGGGCCGCACCCAGATCCCCAGTCGGCGGCCGGCGTACGCCGTGCGCAAGACCTCGCCCGGCGGGCCGGCGAACACCGCCCCGCCCTCGAGGGCCCCCGGCGAGGCGTCGCTGCTCAGCAGGCGGCCCAGCTGGCCCAGGTTGCCCGAAAAGGCCAGCAGCGGACCCGTGGTGGGGTTGGAGAAGCCGGCGGCCGTGCCCGTGACCGCCACCCCGGTCCGGAGTTGATACAGCCGGGCCTGGCCCAGGGCGATGAACAGGTGCTGGGTGTTGAAGTTGACGGCGCTGAAGGCATTGTAATGGCCGCAGTGAAGTTGCTGAAACGCTGCGGCCAGGGCGGCCACGTCGGGCAAGTGGTCCAACTGATTGATGATAGTCGCCATGTCGCCGGTGGCGTTGTTGGCGATGGTGTCCAGGCACTTGGCGACGCCGACAGGGTGACCGCCGTAGCCCCTGACCAGCGATTCGTAGGTCAGGACGGTGGCGGTCACCAGGACCTGGGTGGCCGTATAGCTCACCGCGAACCGGCGGCGCAGGGTGTTGGCCGCCGCCAGGCCGGTGACCGTGTCAAAGGTTCCGTTAATGCCGGCGTCGGCGATGAGCACGACGTGCTGGTTCGCGCCGGTGTAGGTCCCCTGGGTGACGATTTGTAACGTCCCGGCCAGATTGGCCGTGCCCGTGGCGTGGAGTTGATCGTTGGTCCCGTTGGCGTTGATCTCGACTTGTAAAGTGCCCCCCGCCCCCTGGACATAGTTGCCGGCTATATTCAGCGTGCCGATGGAGGTCCCGGGCGAGACATTGCCGTTGTTGGTCAGGTTGCCGGTGATCTGGCCGGTGCCGCCCAGGTTGCCCGTGGCGCCGACGGTGATAGTGGGGCTGGTCAGGGTGCCGTTGATCGTGGCGGTTCCATTAAACGTGGTGCTGGTGGCGGGGTTGGCGTTCCCGGTCAGGTCAAAGGCCCCGTTGTTATCGACCACCAAGGTCAGGGCATTAAGGATTCCGCCGGCGTTGACCGTCAGCGCGCCGCCGTTTTGCACCGTGGTCGCCTGGCCGTTGAGGGTTCCGCCGTTATTGATCGTGGCCGCGCCGGCCACGGCGGTGCTGGTCGCGGCCGTGGCCGTACCGGAGATTCCGAGTGTGCCTCCGGCCTGGATGTTGGCCGTGGTGTAGTTGAATGCCCCGCCGCCGTTGACCGTCACGGTCGAACCGTTGGGGATGGTCGCGGCTGTCCAGGCCAGCGTGCCGCCGTTTTCCACCAAGGCCGTGGTGAAGTTGAGGCTCCCGCCGGCGTTGGCGGTCAGCGTGCGCCCGTTGGCCACGACGGTATTGATCCAGGCCAGGGTCCCGCCGCTTTGGACCGTCGTCGTGGTGAAGGTGAACGTGGCGCCGGGGCTAATCGTCAGGGTCGAGCCGTTGGGGATGGTCGCGGCCGTCCAGTCCAGCGTACCGCCGGACTCGACCATGGCCGTGGTAAAGGGGAACGCGCCGCCGGCGTTGACCGTCAGGGTACGCCCATTGACCACCACGGCGGTTGTCCAGGCCAGGGTGCCGCCGTTCTCAATCGTGGCGGCGGTGAAGTTGAACGTGGCGCCGGGGTTCACGGTCAGGGCGCCGCCGTTATTGATCGTCGTCGCCGCCCCGCCCAGCGTGCCGCCGCTCAGGACGTTTACCGTCCCGGCGACGGTGGTGCTGGCTAAAGCCGTGGCCGTGCCGGAGACATCGAGCGTGGCGACGGCCTGGATCGCGGCCGTGGTGTAGTTGAACGCCCCGCCGGTCGCGACCGTCATCGTCACGTTGTTATCGACGGTGGTCGCCTGGCCGTTGAGGATGCCGCCGTTATTGACGGTCAGGGTACCGTTGACCGTGGTGCTGGTCGTGGCCGTAGCCGTGCCGGTGACGGTGAACGTGCCGCCGGCTTGCAGATCGAGGGTGGTGTAGTTGAACGCCCCGCCGGTATTGACCGTCACCGTCCCGTTGTTATTGATCGTCGTCGCCGCGCCGCTCAGGTTGCCAGTGTTATAGATGGTCACCGTGCCGGTGACGCCGGTGCTGGTGGTGGCCGTGG
>JAHJDS010000346.1 GCA_018812395.1 Pseudomonadota bacterium | reverse complement strand
TGTCGATGGGGGTCGGATCGATCAGGGTCAGCGTCACCGCCCCGGCGTCCTTACGGTACCTGAGCCCCAGGCCCCGGGGGACGGCCAGCACCGCCTGGAGGCCGTCGTCACTTAGGAGCTTCTCGGCGTCAACGGCCGACAGGACCTGATTGAGGGCCTCGAACAGCCAGTCCACCACCCGGGCCACGCCGCGGTAGTCCACCGAGATCTCGTCGGTCGGGCTTTCGACCAGGGCGTCCGCGGCCCGCAGACCCAGGAGCAGCAGCTTGATCTGGTTTTCATAGGTCAGAAACGAGGCCGCCGTGTGGTAGCCCAGGACGCGGACGGACGGCCGCCGGGGGGAGAGGCGGCTGAGGATAGCCACCTGGACGGCGCGGTCCTGCCGCCGGAAGGCCCGGTAGAGCAGGTGGGACTCGAAGACCTCCTTCTCGAAGGCGCTCTGGCCCACGGACCGGAGTCCCTTGCGGCGGTAGAGATAGAGCAGCGGCAGTCCGAGCCGGTACAGCTCGATGTCGGCGAAGTCCACCAGCCTCAGGCCCCGGAGGCGGAGCAGCCGCTCCAGGGCCAGCACCCGCCGACCCTGGGCCAGGTTGAATTCGTCGTCGGGTGTCGGCGTCTCTTCCAGGATGTCGAAGAACGGCGGCGCGATCCGGCCCTGGGCCTTGGCCGTCCGGTAGCGGTTGATGGCCAGGAGCAGCCGGGCGCGCGCAGCGGCCCACTCGTTTTCCACGTCCACCCATGACTTGCGGCCGGCCATCACCAGGGCCGCCTGATCGTACAGCCCCAGGTACCGATCCACCAGGTATTCGGCCACCAGGGATTCGTCCCGGGCCGAAATGTCGATGACGCTCATCAGCAGGGCGGCGCTCAGCCGCCCTTCATCGCCGCCGTCGGTCAGCTCGGCCAACTGGGTCACCCCGGCCCGGCCGAACAGGACGTGGTGGAACAGGTTGTGGCTCTTGACCAGGTTGATGACCGCCTCGGCCATGTCCGGGTCCGCGCCCAGCCGCTCCAGGATTTCGGGATGAATCGACAGATAACGGGCCCCGATGAGGCCGTGGTGAAAGTAGGCCTCGTCGCCGCCCAGGCCGACCCAGGCGTCCGGCCGCCGACCGACGTCCTGGAGCACCAGGGCCAGGGTCATGGTCTTGAGCAGCCGCGGCGAGGAGCGAATCCGGTCGGCCAGGGTTTCGATCCGTCGGAGCTTGAGCGGGGACAGGCCGACCATGCCCGCCGACTCGGGACCGATCGTCTGCCGGGCCTTGAGGTGCAGCAGTTTCAGGTCCTGGAAATCGGCCGGCCGGCCCGAGATCAAGGCCTCGAACTTGCCCAGGCTCCGGAGCGTCAACTGGAAGTCGAGGGCCTCGGGGTCATGGGGGGCGTCCGCGGCCGGCGCCCGGAGGGGGCTGATTTGGGGAATCAGGAAGGCCAGCACCCGGGGGCACAGGGCGTGGAAGCGGCGGATGTTGGTGTGGACCCAGGCCGGATCGAGCAGCCGCGGCAGGAACACCTGCCGGATCTCGTCCTGGAGTCGATTCATCTCCCGCCGCCAGCCGGGAAAGACGGTTTCCCAGGAGCGGCCGGGCGACATCGAGTGCCGGCGAGGGGCGAAAAACAGCCGGAGGTCGTGCAGCAGCATTTCCAGGCGGGTCAGGTCGTGGGCCGGGATCCGGTCCAGACGCCGCCGGGTGATCCGGTTGAGGAGATCGGCCAGTTCCTTTAGTTCGGCCCCGGCGTCGATGTAGGAAACGTCCATGGCCCCGGTGTCCGGATTGACGCTCATCCGGAGTCCGGTGTGGGCCACGAACACGCTGCGCCCCCGGGCCAGATCGGTGTGCCAGGCGGCCAGCTTGGCCGGGGCCAGCACCTGGGGCCCCAAACCGGCCAGGTCGGCGGTCAGCTTGGCCAGCGTCTTCTGGTTCGTGGTCGGGTCCGGATGGACCAGGGGATTGAGGTTGATCGGCCGGAGACCGGCCGCGCCCACGGCGATCCACAGCAGAATGAAACCGAACTCGCTCCCCAGGATGGGCAGCAGGTCCCCCGTGCCGTGGAACTCCCCGGACAAGACGTGCGAGAAGAAATAGTATTCGCCGGGGTAGTCGTCGGGATAGTAGTGCTCCTGAAAGCGGCGGGCGATGTCCGCCAGCCTCAGCGTGGCCTGCAGGCGCGACAGTCGCCGCGGGTCGCCGTCGGCCAGGACCTCGATTTGGTGGGGGCCCTTGTCCGTCAGGTCGATCCAGTTGTCCAGATGGTCGAAGAGGTTGAACAGCTTGAGCAGG
>JAHJDS010000345.1 GCA_018812395.1 Pseudomonadota bacterium | reverse complement strand
GAGAACTGGAAAAGGCTGTTTGGGATCAAGCCCTTCATGAGGGGCGAGGAGCCCGCGGACAAATATGCCTTCGTGGCCTTCCAAATCGGAGACACTCGCGGTGAGGGCGAGATGACCATCGAGTTCCTCTCCCCGTTGAACGACCCCGACGGCGAGATGCTGATCGGCAAGTTCATCAAGAATAGAGGCGAGGGCCTGTACATGATTACCCTGGAGACCGAGGGCACGGCCGACAAGGTGTCCGAGGAGATCAAGGCCACCGGCCTTTCGCCCAGCTGGAGCGGCCAGCAGAAGGAATGGCGGGGCGATGTTGTTGAAAAGGCCGGCCTCGTGAGCTGGACCGAACACTACGTCAGCCCCAAGGATGCCAACGGCGTGTTATGCACCCTGGCCAGTATCGTATACGCTGATCCTGAGTTAATGGTGTCCGTGCCGGGAGACACTTTGCCGAAGGCGAAGTAGAACTCTGTCGGTCCGGTTGGGGGAGGCACGCTTTCGCCCCCATTTACGTCTCCCTCAACCGACTCAGATTGACAACAGAACACACCGGCGCAGAAGGCAGGAATCCGGGGGGCTGGTGATTCCCTTCTTTTTGCGGCGTGAGGAGGTTTGCCCAAATGGTCGGCCAACCCTATATGTTGGACCCCGCAGTCGAGGCCATGCCCCGGGACCAGCTCAAGGCGCTTCAAGATCAAAGGCTTCGGCGTGCGGTCAGGTACTCCTACGAGCGGGTCGAGATGTATCGGGAGAAGTTCGACATGGCCGGGATCACCCCCGACGACATCAAGTCCACCGCCGATCTTAACAAGCTACCCTTTACCACCAAGGAGGATCTTAGGGAAAGGTATCCCCTTCGGGGGTTATTGGCTGTATCACCGCAACGGGTGATCCGTTACCACATGACTACCGGAACCACCGGCAAGCCGACGGTCAGCCCCCTGACCGCCGACGACGTCTTCCGCGCCGAGACGGTCCTGGCCAGGTGCGGGGCGGCAATCGGCATCGGACCTGGGGACACGGCCCAGCTCATGTTCGGCTACGGGCTGTTTGCCGGAGCGGTTCTGGCCCAGCCGGCCTTCGAGAGGATGCTAGGGGCGGCCGTCATCCCGGCCGGGGGGGCCCTGCCTTCAGCCACTCAGTTGGATTTGATGCGTGATTTCCACCCGGACGTGCTGGCCGCCACACCGTCCTTTCTGCTGCACATCATCGAGGTGGCCAAGGACAAGGGGATTGAGCTTAACCGACTGGGCGTCAAGGGCGTCCTGACCGGCGCCGAGCCCAGTTCCGAGGAAACCCGCATCAAGATCGCGGCCGCCTTCGGGGCCGTCATCTACGCCGACGTCTACGGCATGTGCGAGCTGGGCCCCCACGTCTGCGTCGAGTGCCCCGAGCACCGGGGCCTCCATTTCAACGAGGAGGCCTTCATCCCCGAGATCATCGACCCCGACACCGGGGAGTCCCTGGGCCCGGGGGAAAAGGGGATGCTGGTCATCACCTGTCTGATGAAGGAGGCGATGCCCATCCTGAGATACCAGACCAAGGACATCACCTGGCTCGACGATTCGCCCTGCGTCTGCGGCCGGACCCACGTCCGGATCCAGCGGATCATGGGGCGGACCGACGACATGGTCAAGGTCAAGGGAGTCAACATCTTCCCCTCGCAGGTCGAATCGGTGATCCGCAGTGTTGCCGAGGTCAAGGACTCTGAATTCCAGATGCTAGTGGATCGCTCTAAGGCGGCGGTCGATTCGATGACCGTCAAGGTCGAAGCTCAGGAAAAGACGCCCCAACTCACCCAAAAGCTCCAGGACGAATTTCAACGGGCGTTCTTGGGGGCCCACCTCAAGGTGGAACTGGTGGACCTCGGGTCCCTGCCCCGGTTCTCCCACAAGGCCCAGCGCCTGGTGGACACCAGGCAGCTGTAGGCCGAGGACGTCGGGGCGCCGGTTCAGGGGACGTACCTTTCGGGGTCAGGGATGTTGGTCGAGCCGGTTTTTTGGAACCAATCGAGGAGTTGACCGATGAGGACCACGAGTCAGTGGATCGCCGGCATGAAGAAGATGAAGCGCAACGTCTACCTGCACGGCGACAAGGTCGATCGCGACGACGAAATGATGGCCGGAGCGGTGAACACCATCGGCACCACCTTCGACTTCGCCGCCAAGCCGGAGCACGCCGACCTGATGACGGCCAAGTCTCATCTGACCGGCGAGACGATCAACCGGTTCTG
>JAHJDS010000344.1 GCA_018812395.1 Pseudomonadota bacterium | reverse complement strand
CCGGCCCTGGGGCACGGGTAACCGCACCGGGCCGGGCGGGAGGCGAAGGCGCAGGCCCGAGTCCTCGGGTAGCAAAAAACCCCAACCTCGCCCGGCGCCGGACAGGCCGCGTTGGAGGCCCGGCCGGGCCAGGACGTCCCGGGCCAGGACCTTTTTCAACCAGGCCCGGCCGCCCCTGGACCACCCCTCGGCCCGGGACTCCCGGACCAACCGGTCGGTGGCCACCTGGGAGGTGCACACCGGGGCACAGCGCCCGCAGAGAAGGCACTGACTGAGCAGGTCCGCGCCGTATCCGGTGGGTTCTAGTTTTGAGGCCTTCAAGGCCTTGATTACGGCGACCTTGCCCCGCGGCGAATAGGCCTCGCTGCCGGTGATCTCGTAGACCGGACACTCGGCCAGGCACCGGCCGCAGCGGATGCAGTCCTTTTCACTGGGCAACGATTGGTCAGTCATCAGGGAAAATTTTGTCGGGATTGAGGATGTGGTGGGGGTCGAAGACCCGCTTAATGTCCTTCATCAACCGCATGGCGACCGGGTCCAGTTCGCGACCGATAAAAGGCCGCTTGGACAGGCCCACGCCGTGCTCGCCGGATAGGGTCCCGCCCAACTCGAGGGTCAGATCGAAGACGCGGCCGACCGTCTGATGGGCCAGCTCGGTTTGGCCCCGGTCGGGATGGTACATGACGTTGACGTGGAGGTTGCCGTCGCCCAGGTGGCCGAAAGAGGCGATGATCAGGCCGGTCTCGGCGGCCAGGGCCTCGAGGCGCTCGACCATGTCCGGGACGCGGCTTAGGGGCACGACCACGTCCTCGTTGATCTTGCCCCCGGCCAGGGCGTAGACGGCCGGTCCCATGGCCCGCCGGGCCCGCCACAGGACGTCGGCCTGAACCGGGTCGATGGCGGCCCTGATCTGACCGGCCCCGCATTTTTCGAGAATGTGTTGGACCTGTCCCAGGTGACGGTCCACCACCTCGGGCGGGCCGTCCAGCTCGATGAGCAGCATCGCCCGGGCCCAGTCCGGGAGGTCGAGGGACAGGTATTCGTCCACGGCCCGAAGCGAGGCGTGGTCGATGAACTCGAGGGCCGTGGGGGTCACCCCGGCGGCCATGATCTCGGCCACGGCCAGCGAGGCCCGGGTGGGATGATCGAACAGGGCCTCGACGGTCCGTTTGGCCTCGGGCTTGGGGATGAGCCGCAGGATCAGCTCGGTGATCACGGCCAGGGTCCCCTCCGAGCCGACGATCAGCCCGGTCAGGTCGTAGCCGACCACGCCCTTGTGGGTCCGGACGCCGGTGCGAATGACCTCGCCGCCGGGGATGACGGCGGTCAGGCCCAGGACGTAGTCCCGGGTGACGCCGTACTTGACCGCCCGCAGCCCCCCGGCGTTCTCGGCGACGTTGCCGCCCAGGGTCGAGAACTCGGCGCTGCCCGGGTCGGGCGGAAAGAAGAGGCCCATCTCCTCGACCATTTTCTGGAGCCGGGCGTTGATCACCCCGGGCTGGACCACGGCCACGAGATCGTGGGGATTGATCTCGATCACCCGGTCCATCCGGTTGAGGCTGAGCACCAGGCCGCCGGCCACGGGCACCGAGCCCCCGCTCAGGCCGCTGCCCGCGCCCCGGGGGACGACCGGAAAGCGGTGCTCGTCGGCCAGGCGCATGACGGCGCTGACCTGTTCGGTCGAGGTCGGCCAGGCCACACCCGCGGGCGGGCCGGACTTCTTGGCGGCGTCAAAGCTGTGGGCCAGGAGGTCTTCCGGACGAACCGAGAAGTTATCCGGTCCGAGAATCTTGCGAAGGAGGGTGATGGCCTCCGGGGGCGGTGCAGACATATTAATCCATAAATGGCCTGGGGCCGGGCCGTAGGGGTTTTGACCGCGCCAGATTGTAGCCCGCGGTCCGCGATCCGGTCAAGGCCGAGTCTCGGCCTCCGGACCCCCGGACCCCCGGAAGCATCGGTCACGGAACACCCCCGTATTTTGGCCCTTGTCCAGGGAGCCAAATCGTGACAACATGAACTACACGAACCGATCGCCGCCAAGGAGGCACCCGGGCGGTGACAATATTCGGTCGTGATCAACGGCCCACAAATTCATCTGTTTGCCGTCCATGTTTCCAGGGACGACCCACAGGAGGGGCGCATGGGAAAGCACTTTGTCTTGATCCACGGGGCCTGGCACGGAGGTTGGTGTTGGGAGGGCGTCAAGGCCATCCTCGAGCGGGCCGGACACACGGCCCAGACGCCGACCATGCCGGGGCACCATCCCGATGACGACCGGTCCGCCGTCACCTATGACCATTACGTGTCCGCCATCAAGTCGGTCTTGGACCGGCAATCCGGTCCGGTGATTCTGGCCGGCCACTCCAGCGCCGGCCACATGATTCAATGCGCCGCCCCCCTGGCGCCGGACAAGATCGAACGGCTGGTCTTCGTCAACGCCTTTATCCTGCCGCCGGGCACGTCCCAGTTCGACCTGGTGCCCCCGGAAGTGGCCCAAGGGATGACGGCCGCGGCCCAGGCCTCGCCGGACAACTGCGTCCCGGTGGACGAGGAATTCGTGCGCGGCGTGCTGATGGCCGGCGTGTCAGCCGAGATCCAGGACCGGCTCGTTTCCCGACTGGTGCCTCAGCCCTTGGCTCTATTCACCACCAAGCTGGACACCAAGGCCTTTAAGGGCCTGGACGTCCCGCGCACGGTGATCTTCTGCCGCGACGATCAATCCCTGCCGCCCGGCGCTTATCTGGGCATGGCCCAGGCCTTGGGGGATTACCAGCTCCTCGAGGTCGACGGCGGGCACGAAACGCTGTTCACCGACCCGGAGGTCGTGGCCGGGGCGCTCATCCAGGCGACCCGGTAGGGTTCGGGGCTTTCCCCGGTCAGACCGGGTTTTGCCCTGACCGGGAACGGTCAGAAAGTTTTTCCAGAACCGAGTCCACTTTCCCTTGGGCCGTGGCCTGCTTGTCCCGGCGGTCGTCCAGGTTGATGAGGGTCATCACCCGGGCGGCGCCGTGCTCGAAGGGCACCTCGTGGATGACCCGGATCGCCTCGAAAATCTGGTCCAGACCGCCCTCCAGAATGGTGCCCATGGGCGTGAGTTGGTGTTTGACCGGCAGTTCGTCGAGCCGCCTGGTCAGGGCGGCCACGTAAGGGCTGAGCGAGGTGGTCTTGGTGCCCAGGGGCACCACCGACACCTGGCAGATGGCCATGGTCCTTGCTCCTTTGACGGTTAATCGCCACTGATGCCGATGGGGGTGTGTCCCGTAAATACCACAATCCCGGGATCGCGTCTAAGCCATCTTCCGATACGGGGACACGGCGGTCGTGGGGCGAAAAGGGATTATTTTTGACTTGACCTTCGCCCGGGGGTAAGATTAGGCGGGTAAACGCCAATATTGTTAGGGAAACCAGAAACGATGAACCAAAACGATCCGGCCCTCTACAATGACGAGGAGCTGACCGAACTGCTGTTTGTCGAGGAAGACCGCCTGGAGCGGCGGATGGCGGACGAAATCGTGTCCCGGGCCGACTCTACGGCCCCGATTCTGTCCGAAATCGTCATGGACAAGCACAACTGGCTCCAGGAGCTGCCCGAGTGGTGGGCCCCGGTGCACGCCACTTATCTGCTGGGCGCCCTGGGCGACGCCCGGGGCGTGGCCCCGCTCATGGCGGCGCTCCGGTGGGCCGACGCCTTTGACAACGACTGGGTGACCGACTTCCTGCCGGCCATCTTCGGGGCCGTGGGGCCGCCGAGCCTGGCCGCCCTCGAGGCGGTGGTCAGGGATCCGGCCGCCGGCTGGAGCGCCCGGGACACGGCCCTCAAGGCCATGGCCTCGGTGTCCATCAATCACCCCGAGTACGCCCGGGCCATCTTCCGGCGCGTCGGCCAGGTGTTCATGGACGAGTCCGAGGATCGGACCGTCAGGCAGTTCGCCGGCCAGGTCCTGCTGGATTTCCGGCGGACCGAGTACCGCATGGCGCTGCTGAAATTCGCCCGGGAAGAGGTGGCCATCAAGCAGAACGACGCCTGGTACCCCCTGGGCTTCGACGCCGAGGACGTGGAAATCGCCTTCCACCAGTCCGAGCCCGAGCTGTGGTACTACACCGAGGACTGGATGCGCTTTTACGAGCCGCCCGAGATCCAGCGCCGCCAGAAGCGCTGGGCCCGCGACCGGCTGGGCCGGGTCAAGCTCAACGACCGGCCGCCCGGCGGCCGGGGAGAGGGGCGGGTCCTCAACTTCGACCCCGACCCCGGACGGCTTCGGCCCAACGATCCCTGCCCGTGCGGCTCCGGCAAGAAGTACAAGAACTGCTGTCTGCCCGTCGACCGGAGCAACCCGCCCGAACCGCCCGAGGGCCTCGACTAATAAAATGCCCCCCACAGCAAGACGGGCCTGTCGGTGAGGCCAAAAAATGGGATTTTTTGTGTTCTTGTCAGAATAGAGTTGACTTTGGTGGGCTGAGCATGCTAGTTTATTATCTCAAAGAGCTCGAAGAACGGCGGCAGAGCAAGTCTTTTCTTAAGTGAGGACCGTAAATCGGCTTGGTAAGGGGTGAACAGGGCTGCGGCGGCAGAATTCCGGTTAAAAACAACTTAGCCGGGAGCCGAAATTGTGGTCTTACGACGCCATAATGGGGGGTAATCATGGCCGAACAAAAACAAATTCCGGAATCATTCCCTCCTATGGGCGCCGAGTTCGAAAAACCTTATATGGAGTTCGAATACAAAGGTGAGCTATTTCGTGTCGAGAACCTTAAAGGAGGTCACAATTCAAAAGTAGCCAAGGCCTGTAAATCAAATCCTCCAAAATGGGACGAGGAGAAAAAGAGATGGGTGGTTCCCATAGAGAATAATTTGATCGATATCGATTTTGCCGCCCAACCGGAAGTTACCAAGGATTTTCCACCGGATTCACCCCTTAAAGCTATCCACATTATAAGCAATCCCCGCAGCAAGTACCAATCCACGGGTTTGTTAATTTCCAGCACCGATGACCCTTCCGGTCCCCCTCTTTTTCCGGTCGATTGCATCTTTGACATGTTTATCAGGGTGAACGTCAAAGGCAAATGGTCACTTATTAATGTGCGGCCCTTCAGACTAAGGGCCAATGGTTTAAACGAGTGGCCCCCTCCGGTCGGAACCGTGTATGTCAATGAAGACTACGTTGAACTCTTTCCGGAATGGATACCCTTGGCTTCTAAATTCATGAAACCTATTGTCCGAATATTGCCTTCTGACAAGACAGTATTGACAGATGTTTTTGAAAATCCAAACGTTTAACTGACTACATACACGTGGTTTCTCAAATACGGTCCTCCTTTACCCCGTGGGTAGGATAACGGAATACAAAAAAAACAGGGCACTATTCTCCTGTTAGTAGGGAACCCCTATTAGAATCTGTTTATTCTCCGAAATGGCCGACGAAAATAAAAAGTCCTTGAAAGGGACTAGCGAGGTTGTCGTCTTCGGTCCGGGATCGAATCAGGCCCGCAGGCTGCGCCGGACCTCGGCAAAGGCCCGCTCGACGAGCATGTCCATGATGGCCCTGGTCTGGGCGTTGGCCTTATGGCAGAGTGAACTTTTGACTTCCTGCTTGATCTGATCGATGATCCGCTCGTCGACCTCTCCGCCGGGCTCACGGATCTGATCCTGATTGGCCTCGAGGGCCTCCATCACCACGCGGGTCAGTCCCTGGGCGGCCACGGTCGTCTCCTGATGGGGTTTACTTCCTTATCGGTCCCGGGTCATTTTTAAGTAAGGCAAAAATGGGGCCACAGCCACCGTTCGGGCAGGAACCGTGGATTGAATAATCGAAACAGCAGGTTACGTAGACGGGTCCCCTGTAGATAAATAACTCCTAACGCCCCGGTGTCAGGGCCTTGACGACCGGGCCCCGATTCCCTGCCGAACTTGAACCGTCAAATCAGTCAGTTGTCCGGCGCGAAAGACCTTGCCCGGCCCGGGCAAGGCTTTGCGCACCCCCCCGCCGGCCGGACGATCACCCGGCTTGCCAGGCCCCGACCGCCTGGGTTAGTCTGGGACATCCAACCGTCCGGACAAGGGAGGTCTCTCGTGCCCCAGGCCCCGGTGCTCTACCTGGTGGACATCAGTTCGTTCATCCACCGGGCCTGGCACGCCCTGCCCGAGCTGTCGACCTCGCGGGGCCAGCCCACGGGGGCGGTCTACGGCGTGGTGAACATGCTCCTCAAGGTCTTGGACGACAAAAGGCCCGAGGCCATGGTCCTGGCCTATGACAGCAAGGGACCGACCCTGCGCCACGCGATTTACACGGACTACAAGGCCAACCGGCCGCCCATGCCGCCGGATTTGGTTTCCCAGATCCCCCTGATCAAGGAGTGCGCCCGGAAAATGGGGCTCTTTTCGGTCGAGGCGCCGGGCTTCGAGGCCGACGATCTGATCGCCACCCTGGCGGTTCGGGCCCAAAAACAGGGCCTCGAGGTCCTCATCGTCTCCGGGGACAAGGACCTCTACCAACTGGTCGATGACCAAGTGACCATGTGGGACCCGATGAAGGACGTGGTCTACACCCCGGAAGCGGTCGAGAAAAAGGTAGGGGTGGGGCCGGACCAGGTGGTTGACCTGATGGCCCTGGCCGGGGACAACTCGGACAACGTGCCCGGCGTGCCCCGGGTGGGTATCAAGACCGCGGCCAAACTGCTCAAAGAGTTCGGCGACCTGGAGGCGCTGCTCGGGCGGCTGGGTGAGGTCAAGCAGCCGGCCCTGCGAAAAAACCTGATGGATAACGCCGAGCAGGCCCGCTTGTCCCGGGAACTGGTCAGACTCCGCCGTGACGCGCCGATCGAGTTCGAGCCTGACAAATACGCCGTGGACGAGCCGGACCAGGACGAACTGGTCGAGTTATTCGGCCGGCTCGAGTTCAGCCGCCTGATCCAGCGGCTGCGCGCGGGCAAGGCGCCGCGGGCCGCGCCGGTGTCCATCGTTTCGGGGGTCGCGGACCTGGCCCCGGAACTGGACGCCGCCGGGCGGGCCGGGACCCTGGCCCTATGGGCCTTTGGCGAGCCGGCCAATGCGGTGGCCGGGGACCTGACGGGTCTGGGGCTGATGGTCCCGGACCGTCAGCCGGTCTACGCGCCGCTGGCCGATCTCCAGGAGGCCTGGGGCCCGGTCGGACAGGCGTTGGCCGACCCCGGGGTGGGAATCGTCGGCCACGGCCTCAAGAATCTGTATCTGGCCGCCTTTGCCCGGGGCCTGGCCGTGGGTGGGGACACCTTTGACATTGAGGTGGCCGCCTATCTGCTCGATCCGGACCGGACCAATTACCCGCCCGAGCACGTGGCCCGGCGCTACGGTCACCTCGAGATCGCCGCCGCGGGTGACGTCCTGGGCACCGGCGTCAAGGCCATCACCCCTGACCAGGTCGAGGTGGCCGAGGCGGCCCGCCTGGCCGGCGGCATCGCCCAGGGCTCGCTGGCGGCCAGGGACTCTCTCGCCGCCGCGCTTAAAGAGGTCGAGTTGACGGCCCTGTTCGAGGACGTCGAGACGCCGCTGACCCGGGTCTTGAGCCGGATGGAGGGCCGGGGCGTGCTCCTGGATACCGACGCCCTGGCCGAGATGTCCATTGAACTGGGCCGGCGGATGGAGGAGCGCCAACGGACGATCTTCGAGCTGGCCGGCCGCGAGTTCAACGTCAACTCGCCCAAGCAACTGGGCGAGGTGTTATTTCAGGAACTGGGCCTGACGCCGGTCAAGAAGACGGCCAAGGGCGGCGGGGCCTCGACCGACTCGGCCGTGCTCGGCCAACTGGCCCGGGAACATCCCCTGCCCGCCGAGGTCCTCGAGTACCGGCAGGCGATGAAGCTCAAGAGCACTTACGTCGACGCCCTGCCGCCGCTGGTAAATCCCGTCACCGGCCGGCTCCACACCACCTTCCACCAGACGGTGACCTCCACCGGCCGGCTGAGTTCGTCCAATCCCAATCTCCAGAACATCCCCATCCGGACCGAGGAGGGCCGCCGCATCCGCCAGGCCTTTGTCCCGGCCACGGGCAAGGTTTTCGTGTCGGCCGACTACTCCCAGATCGAGCTTCGGGTCCTGGCCCATCTGTCCGGCGACGCCGTCCTGATCGAGGCCTTCAAGAGCGGCGAGGACGTGCACACCCGGACCGCGGCCGAGGTCTTCGGCATCATGCCCGGCCTGGTGACGTCCGAGATGAGACGGCAGTCCAAGGTGATCAACTTCGGCGTGCTCTACGGCATGAGCGCCTTTCGGCTGTCCAACGAGCTGGGCATCAACCTCAAGACGGCCCAGGAATTCATCGACAACTACTTTGCCCGGATGCCGGCGGTCCGAGAATGGATGTCTAAGACCCTCGAGGCGGCCAAAAAGGAGGGCTTCGTGACGACCCTCTTCGGCCGGCGGCGGTACCTGCCCCACCTCCATAATAAGAGCCGCCCGGTCCGCCAGAACGCCGAACGGATGGCCCTCAACACGCCGATTCAGGGCACGGCGGCCGACCTGATCAAGATGGCCATGGTCGCCCTGGAGGCCGATCTGGCCCAGAGTCACCCCCAAGCGGCGATGATCCTGACCGTGCATGACGAGTTGTTGTTCGAGGTCCCGGCCCGGGAGGCGGACCGGGTCTCTGGGCGGGTTAAAAAGATCATGGAGTCGGTGACCGAGCTGGCGGTGCCGCTGACCGTCGAGGTGGGGGTCGGCCGGAACTGGGACGAGGCGCACTGATTGCCAATGAGCCGGCTACCACAATCTCCTCATCCGGAACTTTGAGGTGAGCAGAGGCAAGGTTTTCCGGCCATCACCAATCGCCTACTCGGCCGGAGTGTGGGCCACCCAAATGAACGGTGTTCATAGTAACGCCTTTGTAACGAGTTCGTCGGGCAATGTGTAGATCTCCCTCAACTCCTTAATGAGGCTGGCCTTCCATTTTTCTGAATTATCAACAGTTACACGCCCCAATCCATCAATATTACTGAATAACTCCACTCCGGGAGCCACCAAAGCAATTACTTTTGATCTGGACATCAAACCGCAGAAAAATCCATGCTCCCAAACGACGTTTTGTCTTGCCCTAGGTTTAAGTAATTCAACCGCCTTTTCAAACCCTTCTGTTTTCGCTTCATCGTAGTCAGCCCGGGTGCAGCCAAGATCATCAGCGGTAAATAGAACGATGGCACATCCGACTGTTCCGGAGAGTCCCTCGAATTTACCGATATTGGTTTTGCCTCTATAGGCAGCAGATTCCATTATTATTGGCTCAAGCTCTAAGTCTTTTAACAGAACTTCCACTTGTGGTGTCAATGCAACATCACGTCCGAACGCGATGAAAACCTTTTTTGACAATTCCTCTTCCTCGAATTTAGCTACATCCGTTTCTTCTGAGAACATTTCCAGTGGTGGGCTCAACACAGCATCAGGCAGTACAAGATCTGGACTTTCTTCTAACATTTCAATTAGACTATTCATGGACTGCTGGTGAGAATTTATGCTATCGTCAATTGATCTAAAAGGATTGTTCGCTGTACTGCTTATGCCCGCTGCCCGTAGCATATCAAAATCACGAGCTATATTTTGTTTGAAATATTTATGTAATAGAGAAGAAGCCTTTTCTCTCCATGCGTTGAACTTGAATTCTGCACCTTCTGCCCCGATCCGCCTAGAATTAACCTGGATGTCTCGTAGTAGGTCGGCCAACTCTTTTAGCCGTGACGACAATTGAGCAACTATTTGATTTTCTGTCATCAGAACCTCCTAAAAACTTCAAATACCTTGTTCCAGGAGTTGGAGCTCTAATCCCACCAGGACTTGATTTCTGCTATTTTTTCAGCCCCAGAAACTTGAACTAACAACTTAAGAAAAACTTCCCTATTGTCACCAGGTTCTTTTCTCAATGCATTTGAAACCTCAAACGGTTTGCCCACCAGACTTATTGAATCAAAAGCGACGACATATTCCTCGTCAGTTTCGGGGTGTTTCCAAAACGCAGTTAATCGGCCTTCTTTTAAAATGTTTTGCCTGAAATCAGTTAATAAGTTATATTCGTCACGATGCATATTTGGGTAATAAACCTCAAAGTATTTTGTCGGAGTAGTATATCTAGGCCGCCTATGAACAGAGCCGTCCATCATACGATTTTCTATGTACTCGCGATCCTCTCCCTCCTTAATAGGCAAAGATGGCTTTGCCTCCAGGTAAGGAAAGTCGGGGTTTTTTGGTGGTTTTGGTATTTTTGCCATACAGCCTCGAATAATCTTCGGCTTACAGGCCAATGCATGGCTTGCGCACTCAACTGCCTAAACGAACCTATAGGTCTAACTGTTGCCAGGACCCAATTCGAAATGTCTTAACCTGGGCTTGATCAGGACAACTTCTTGCCCTGAATCAATGTCGAATGAACTCCAAGGGAGTATGAACAAGACCTAACAATATATTTATGACACAGAATGTAGTTCACTGTCCACAAAAAAATATAGGCGGGAATCCATTTCATTTT
>JAHJDS010000343.1 GCA_018812395.1 Pseudomonadota bacterium | reverse complement strand
CTGACCCTTCTCGACCAGGCACACCTTGTCCACCGCCGCCACCTGGCAGGTGGCGCAGGACGGAACCGCGTCGGATTTGGGTTGACCCACCGGAAAACCTCCCGTTCCCATCGGAGAGATAGGTTGTTAAAACATATGGTTGAACGAAGATCACCCTAGTCCCGTTGGCCGCGCCTGTCAACCGGCAGGCCACGGTTGCGGCCCGTCAGCAAAGACCCGAAAGGCCTCGGCGGCCGGCAGGCCCGTGTTGACACCTCCCACCCTCCAAGTATTACAATACTCTGGCCAACGGGGAAGGGACGGCTCACGGCCGGCCGCGTCCAGCCCGGTCCCGTCATCGCCACGGATGGTCAATGAAAAAACCGGCCTCGATCATCATTGCCCTGATTGCCGCGGCGGCCCTGGTCGTTGGGGTCGTTTTTGTGGGCCGGCTGGTGCTGCGTCCCGAGCGCCGGCCGCCCTCCCTGACCGGTCCGGGGTCGGCACCGGTCCGGGGCAGGGCCGTGGTCCGGGGGACCGTCCGGGGGGCGATCCACGGCCCGGCCCGGAAACCGGCCCCGGCCATATCGCCCTCGCCGCCGCGGACCGTTACTCGGCCTTTGGCGTCGTCGGTGTCCCAGGCGGCGGCCCGTTTGCTGCCGCCGGGTCCGCTCCTGTTCCTCAGCCTTGAAAATCTGGACCGGGTGGTGGGGGTAATCGGCCGCTCCAAGTGGTGGCGATCAGTGTTGCCTCGCCTGCTGGCCCACCCCCGGGTCGCCCGTTGGTCCCGTCAGACCCGGGACCGCTATCGCCGGGTGACCAACGGCCGGGACCTGCCGGCCGATCTGGCCGAATTGCGCCGCCTGTTCGGTCGCCAGGTCTGCGCCGCGGTCTATCTGCGGCCCGGGACCGGCGGGCGAAAGCGGCGGAGCGCCGCCCTGGTGGTCGCCTTCACGCCGCCGCCCGGAGTTGGGCCGGACCGGATTCTGGGCTGGATTCGACAGATTTCAACCTCGACCCTGGGGACCGGGCCGAAACTGGAGACCAGCCTCATCGGCCGGCTCCGCATCAGGACGCTTAGGTGGGAGGACGCGTCGTGGCACCTGGCGGTGCCGACCGGCCGATTGGTCCTGATGACCAATAGCCGCCCGTTGATGGCCGAGATCATCGCCCGCTCGTCTAGTACCGGCGGGGGCGGGGACCGGCTGACGGGCGACGCCTTGTACCGTACTTTGAGGGCCTTGCCGCCGGTCGACAAGGTCCTGGCCCTTTTCGTGCGGTTCGAGCGGGTGCTGCCGTTTTTGGTCGGATCGCTTCGGGGAGACGACCTGGAGGTCCGGGTCGCCCGTTCCATCCGGAGCGTGCAACTTTGTTCCAACGGCCTGGAGAGCCGGATTGCGGTCTCCTTCCGGCCCGGCGCGGTGACCAGCATCCTGGGTCCCGGGCAAGGCGGCGGCGGCATGCGGACGTTGGACCTGCTGCCGTCCTCGCCGCTGGTCTACTTGGGCGTTCGGGGGCCGGGCTGGCTGGGGTTGTGGCGCCGCCTGGGCTGGGAGAAGGGCCTGGGGCAGGGGGAGCGGCGGCGAATGGACCGCCGGGTGGAGCGGGCCCTGGGCCTGTCCGGACTGGAGGTCCTCCTGGGCCTGCTCGGCCGCGAGGCGGCCTTGGCCGTCATCGACTTCCCTCGTTCCGGACTGCCCATTCCCGAGACCCTGGCCTACGTCGAGTTCCGGGACGAAGCAACGGCCCGCCGGCGCCTGCCCTGGCTGATCGACGTCCTGAAGCGGCGGCCGGCGGGCGAGATGCTGTTTCGGACCCAGCGGTTGGGAGAGAGGGTCGTCTATCACGCCGTCACGCCCGTGGTGGGGACGATCAGCGCGGTGGCCTGGGGACCGTACTTCGTGGTCAGTAACGAATTGAAGCTGCTCCAGGACGTGGTCGGCCGCAAGCGGGCCTCGCCCAGTTTCTTTTGGGCGCGGATGAGGCGGCATTCGTCGGCCAACGTCCTGGCGGCGGTGGATGTCGCCCGGATTTTAAGCCTGGCGCCGAGACTTTGGCCTCACCTGGCGGGGCTGGCGAGGCTCCGTCGTCTTAATCTTCGGTCGGTTAGGCGGTGGGTGCTGACCGGGGCCGACTGGGGCCGGGTGTTGCGGGCCGTGGTGTTCTGGTCGACCTGGGACGGCCGAGCGGAGGTGCTGACCTTGGGCCTGCGGCTGTGGCTCAAGGACACCCCGGTCCGACGCGGCCTGTCGGCGGCGAAGTAAGCCGACTGGCGGCCTGATCTTGACATGCCGGGGGCCCTTTCTCTAGGATGAGACCGGCCGACCGACTGGCGCGGTCGGGCCGGTCGTCGTGGACATGACCTTTGATTTCCGGGGGGCGTTCATGAGCCACAAAGGCTTGTACGGGTTGGTCGTAACGGCGGTGGCGGTGGTCGTGGCCGTCGGGATTGCCATCGGGCTGTTGGTCAGTCCGAGGGCCGTGCCTCCCGACCCGACCCGGTACATGCCCGGCGAACCGGTGGCCTATGTCGCCGTGGCCGACCTCGACGACGTCATGGAGACGATTCAGGACTCGCGGTGGTGGCGCAGCCTGACCAAAAGGCTTCTGGAGGACAAGGGCCTCGGGACCATCCTCGACAGGTTAGAACAAAGCCACCAAAAAAAATTCAAGACCTCGATCCAGGACCACCTGGCCTCGCTTCGGGTCCTGATCGGCGGCCGGGTGGCCATTGGTTTCTACTCCGGCCTGCGCGGTCTGTCCTGGCTGGCGGCCGTCACCCCCACGCGGCGCATGTCGGCCGACGAGGTCCTGGCCCGGGTGGTTGATTTCAGCAAGGTTATAGGCCGGCCGAGGCCCAAGATCGAGGCCGTGAAATACGCGGGCCAGGTCTACCACCGGCTGGCGCTGC
This sequence comes from Pseudomonadota bacterium, assembly GCA_018812395.1. Taxonomy (GTDB): domain Bacteria; phylum Desulfobacterota; class Desulfarculia; order Desulfarculales; family JAHJDS01; genus JAHJDS01. The sequence goes on along the minus strand of JAHJDS010000343.1, from coordinate 490 downwards.
CCCGGGGGCCGGTCCTGGTCTACGCCCCCCGGGGCCGGACGATCTACGCATCGCCCAAACGCCGGCTGATCGAACGGGTCATCGACCGGGTGGCGGGCAAGCCGGGCCCGGTCCTGGCCGACGACAAGGTGTACCGGCAGACCCGAGCCGACGCCGTGGACAATGCCCGGCTGTGGGCCTTCATCCGGTGGGACAAACTACCGGCCCGGCGAGGCCGGGGCCTGTGGTCGCGCCTGCTGGATTCCATCGGCACGGTTCGGATCACCTCGAACCTGGTCGACACCCGGATCGCGGTCGGTTTTCAGCACGGCTTGGCGGGGAAAATCCTCGGGGCCGGCCTGCCCGAGGCCAGTCTGGACTCGGCCCGCCTGCTTCCCCGATCCCCCCTGATCTATTACGGCAGTTGCGGCTACCGGCTGGCCGAGGTGTGGCAGGGACTGCTGGACACGATGGACCCCGCGGTGAAAGGGGCGCTCGAGGCCGTCGACCG